>JAABTO010000009.1 GCA_011389835.1 Desulfotignum sp.
AGCGTATTGATGATGCCGTTGGCCTTCATCAATATCACCAGGGCATAGGTCCGGATGAGCGAAGAGGTCCAGAAGGGAATGATCACCATCATGAGCAGCAGCGCCCGCCGGTGCTTAGGCCCCCGGGATAGAATCCAGGCAAAGGGATAGCTGATCAAGAGGCACACAATTGTGGTGTTCAGGGAATAGATCAGGGACTGTCCCAGTACCCTGGCATACACCGGATCCAGCAGTTCCCGGTAGTGGGCCAGGGTGAAGGGCAGGCTGAAGAACCTGCCGGTATCCCGGGTCATGAAACTGATGCCTGCCACCATCAGACCGGGAATCAGAACAAACAGGGCAAACCAGCCCATGTTCAGAAAAACGGCAATAAACTTGAACCCCTGTCGTTCATTCATTTGCCAGGGTCACCTCCCATCCCTTGATCCAGGAGACGCACACCGGTTCATCCATATCATAGAAAATTTCCTGTTCGTCCTCGTTGAAAAATTCCGTGACAAACACCTCCTGGCCGCTTTCCAGGCGGATGATCAAATCCACGGTGGTGCCTTTGTAGATCATCTCTTTGACCCGGCCGGGCAGCGATCCTTCCGGGCACTTTCCCTGAATCCGTGCCACGGTCATGTCCTCTGGCCGCAGCAGCACCTTGACTGCCTGACCCGAATGAAAACTGCGGCGGTTCTGCACGGTTTTGGAAATACCTTGAATCCGGATCTCCATGTCCGTTCCCAGGGTACGGATCACCGTGGCATCGAACAGGTTGCTTTCTCCCACAAAATCCGCCACAAACAGGTTTACCGGGGTTTCATAAATATCTTTGGGAGTTCCGGTCTGCTGAATGGTACCGTGATTCATCACCACCACCCGGTCGGACAGGGTCAATGCCTCTTCCTGGTCATGGGTCACAAACACAAAGGTGATGCCCAGCTGCCGGTGAAGCTGCCGCAGATCCAGCCGCATCTGTTTTCGCAGTTTGTAGTCCAAAGCGCTCAAAGGTTCGTCCAAAAGCAGGATCAACGGCTGATTCACAATGGCCCTGGCAATGGCCACCCGCTGCTGCTGTCCGCCGGACAGCCGGTGGATGGACCGGGTTTCCAGACCTTCCAGTTTCACTAAGGCCAGACTTTCTTTGACCCGTTCCCGGATTTGACGGAGAGGGATTTTTTTGAGTTTCAATCCAAAAGCGATGTTGTCGAATACAGTCATGTGAGGAAACAGGGCATAGCTCTGAAATACGGTATTGACGTCCCTGTCACAGGCCGGCAGCCGGGTCTGGTCCCGGCCGTTGATGAACACCGAGCCGCTGTCACAGGTCTCCAGGCCGGCAATCAGTCGGAGCACCGTGGTTTTGCCGCATCCGGAAGGCCCGAGCAGGGTCAGAAATTCCCCTTTGTGGACATCCAGACTCAGGTCATCGATGACCTGCTGATTATTGAAGGATTTTGAAATGTTCTGTAAACGGACCACCGGCATGAAACCCCTCCAACCTTGATAACCACAAGGCTCATAACCTATATGAAAACCCGTGAAAAATCAAGTGAATAAACATGCCTGCAAGGCCATCTGGGAGTTGCAATCCCGTGCAAACTGCGTATAGTACATTCATTTATTTTTGATAATATTCAGCAGGCAAAGAGGAAAAAATGACTCAGGACAAACAGGCCGATTTCAGCAGGCGGCTGACGGATATTCTCAACCACGGGGCGTTGAATCTGGCCCTGGCGATAGGATATCAATTAAAGATTTTCGATGTAATGGCAGAACTGGGCCGGCCGGTAACCAGCCGGGACCTGGCCCGGGCAGCCGGGCTTCACCCGCGGTATGTGGAAGAATGGCTGGGTGTTATGTGCACCGGCAGAATCGTTGAGATCCATTGCACGGATTCATCCGGTGATGCGCTGAAAGAAACGCAATATTTTCTGCCCGAAGCCCATGCAGCCCATTTGACCCGTGAGGCCGGCAACGGCAACATGGGGGTGTATACTCAGGAAATCCCGTTGCTCACGCAGATTGCCATGGCCCGGGTACTGGAAGATTTTTCAGTCGGTGACGGAATCGGGTTTTCCGCCTATCCAAGGTTCCAGGCGTTCATGTCCCAGCTGTCACATGCCAAGCACCGACAGGTGCTGATAGCGCATTTTCTGCCTCAGGTGGATGATGGCCAATTGGTGACCCGGCTGCAAAAAGGCATCCGGGTATGTGATCTGGGGTGCGGCCAGGGGATTGCCCTGCAACTGATGGCACGGCATTATCCCGCGTCCGCCTTTGTGGGCATAGACAATGACGCGGCTGCCATTGACCAGGCCCGGCAGGTCACTGCTGACCTTGGCCTCAGCAACCTGACATTTCATGAAAAAGATGCGGCTGCCATTGAAAATGACCCGTTGCTTGCAAAAAAGTTTGACTATATCACTGCGTTCGACGCCATTCACGACCAGTCCCATCCGCTGGCAGCTCTCAGAGGGGTCCTGCACATGCTGGCGCCGGGCGGCCTGTTTTCCATGGTTGATATCGATGCGGCCAGCCACCTTGCCGGCAACATGGATCATCCCATGGGGCCGTTTCTTTACACGGTCAGCCTCATGCACTGCATGCCTGTCGGGCTGTCCGATCAAGGCCGGGGCCTGGGCATGATGTGGGGCCGGGACCGGGCCGTATCACTGCTTGAACAGGCCGGTTTCCGCCGGATCCAGGTCCTGGAGATGGCACACGATCCGTTTAACGTTCATTATCTGTCATGGAAGTGATACAGGTCACAGGTCTGCCAGCCGCTGGTCATACATGCTGCCCACCCCGTATTCATTGCGCCGCATGAATTTGTCCAGAGAAGGGCCGATGATCTGCATTTCAGGGTTGGTTCTCAGCGCTTCCTGGGCGATGCGCATCTCCTTGGTGCATCCGGTGCTGTAAGTGGCGTCTTTGCCGATCCATTCCGGCGGTACTTTCTGGTTCATCAGGGCAAAGCTTTTGGAGATGTCCTCAGCAGTCTGGAAGCGCCACACATCAATGAAATTGCTGGTCTGGACGATTTCCCACATATACATCAGGTCATCCGCATCCATGCCCGGTTCATAATATTTGGACGGGTTGATGACAAACAGGTCCGGATACTGTTTTTTCAGATGCTCGACAAACCGGGTCATGATTTTTTTGGCCACATCGATTTTGCCGGGTATGGAGCCGATGATGCCGCTGTAGAACATCACGGTCATATTTTTGGCTTTGGCGGCCTTCATCTGGTCGATGATGCGGTTGGCACGCTCTTCCAGATCCCGGTGGGAAAAGTAGATGTATGCCTGATGCCGGGGTTTGAAGACAATCGACAGTTCCGGGCGGCCCTCATGATCTTCCGCGGTCATGTTGATGATATCCCGGGTAAACTGAAAATGGGTCTGAATCAGCCGTCGTTTCTGGTCATGGCCCCGGGAAACGACAAAGTCCACTTCTTTGAAAATCCGGGCAAAAGTGATGGTGGTCAGCAGCAGGTTCAGATTTTCCTTGGTGCCGTCGGACACCACATAAATGTTTTCATCCTGTTTGAGCAGCTGGACCAGCCGGTTTTTGCTGATCGTTTTTTCAAAAATGAAATGGCTGTCTGCAAGGGCCTTGGCCAGAACCGGATCATTGCGGGTGTCGGTGATGGCCACTTTTTTGAACACCGGGGCTTCCTTGACCGCCAGAATCACCAGATGCCCCAGACCCGCCAGAAATCTGGCAACCGTTACATCCACCATCACCCCGCCGGATTCATCCGTAAGCCAGAGAATTTTTCTTTTCTGGGTATGGATGAGATCCATCAGATGCGGCAGTCCGTTTCCCGATATCCGGGTTTCAAACAGGCGGTGAAATGTTTCCACTGATGGGAGGGTATCCTGATGCTGCGTCCATAAGTGACCCGCGCACATCATAGATAGCAGCCGTTGCAGCTCGATCTCCTTGATTTTTTTTCTCAGGGAGGCCAAAGAAAACTGTTCAATGTGTTGGATGGCCCCGTCAATGTGGTTCAAAGCGGTATAAAAGGAAGCGGATGTCAACAGGGCCTGAGCTTGACGGTTTTCTTCCTGTTTTTTCCCGGCATGCGGGTTTTCAATATGGGTCTGGCTGGCAAATATTTTACAGAGCCGTTTTTCCAGCCGGGACGGGATCATCAGCAAAGATTCAATCTCATGGGCATATTTGATCCGGATCAACTCGGTCAGAAATTGTCTGTCATAGGCGGACTCGATGAATTCATCCACCATCCGGATGACTTTGTCGCGGACCGCCTGATACCGTTTTAGCAGATAGTCCCGGGAATTGCGGGACATGATGGCGGTAAACATTTCATCTGAACAGGGAAAATACTGTTCTTTATTCTCCAGAAAAACCATGAATTCGATCTGTTCCGTGGTGGCCACTTTATAGGGATAAGCAAACGGATCAATGTGATTTTCCAGAAAAAACGCGGTCAGCCAGGCGTCCAGATGCGGATCTTTTCCAGGGTCCACGGGGATGAATCGGGGATCGGTCATGACAGTTCCTCAATGGGTTTTCAGCAGGTCACAGAGTGATGGTTTTCAGGGATGATCCGGTTTCAAGGGACCGGATGGAAATATGGGTGTCATCCAGAATGCCGAACGTTGCCTGTCGGTTTCTGGGACGGGCCATGGATCCCGGGTTCATGTGAATCTGCTGGTGTTGTTTTTCAAGAGACCAGATATGGGTGTGTCCCTGGATGATGATGTCCGTGCCAGCCGGTATCTGGACCCGGGGAAACCCATGGTGGAGAAACACGGTTCTGCCGTTGAAAAAAAATGTCAGGGTGTGGCCATGACCGGGAAAAAAGGATGGTTCGTCACAATTGCCGTAAACATAGTAAATTTGCCTGTCAAGGGACCCCAGTTCCCGGCGGATGGCATTCGGATCATAATCCGGATGCCAGGCATTGCCGTACCGGGTATCAAACAGATCCCCGGCCACTACCAGAATATCGGTTTTCTGCATCAGGGCCTGGATCGTCAGCCAGGTGTTGAGGCTGCCGTGGATGTCTGCAGTAATGAACAATTTCATGCAAAAAAAATCCTGGGGACGGCGTGCCTAGCGGGGCGGGACAGAGGAGATCCGGGAATTGATGCGTTCCCGCAGTTTTCCCGAACATTTGAACGTTACCACGCGCCTGGCAGGAAGCGTCATTTCCTCATCGGTTGCCGGATTTCTGCCTTTTCGGGCGCTTTTTTCATTGACGCAGAATTTGCCGAATCCGCTGATCATGATATCTTCACCACTTTCGATGGTGCTTTTGATGATTTCCAGAAATTCTTCCATCACTTCATAGGCGGTGTTTCTGGGGAGGTCCAGCCGGGTCTGAATCTGCTCGGTGATAATCGTTTTGGTCAAGGCCATATGCATTCTCTCCTGATAAACATGTCTGAATCCGTTTCACCTGTTACGGATGCGCTGTTACGTATTTGGGATTGTCAATTTTCCGGCAGTCTGGTATTTGTATGCAATACCGGCAAATTGTTCAGAATGTAATGAATCTGCCCTGGAATGTCAAATGATTGTCAATATTTATAATTTTTAAAGGAACCTGGATATGGAAACGGTAAACGCCATCGGACCCCTGGATGGACGATATGCCCGGCTGACACATGAACTGGCTGATATTTTCAGTGAATCCGGCCTGATCCGGCATCGGGTCCTGGTGGAGATCCAATGGCTGAAATTCATTCTTTACGACTTGAAACTGACGGCGGTTTCAACCGATCCGTCCGCTTTGGACCAGATCCTGGATCAGTTCGGTCCCACAGATGTGCAGCAGGTCAAATCCATTGAAAAAACGACCAACCACGATGTCAAGGCGGTGGAGTATTATATCAAGGAAAAACTGGATGCCCTGGGATTGTCGGAAATCAGGGAATGGGTGCATTTTGCCTGTACGTCTGAAGATATCAACAACACGGCCTATGCGCTGATGACGGAAAAAGGGCGGCAGCTGACAGCCGGGCTGATGGGCCGGTGTATTCAGGAGATCGGGCAAAAGGCAAAAACCTATCAGTCGATTCCCATGATGTCCCGGACCCATGGTCAGCCGGCATCACCCACCACCCTGGGCAAGGAGTTTGTCAATTTCGCATGGCGCCTGGAACAGGAAAAAACCGACCTGGAACAGGTCGAGATTCAGGCCAAAATCAACGGGGCCACCGGCAATTACAATGCCCATCATTTCGTGTTTCCTGAAATTGACTGGGTGGATGCATCCCGGCGTTTTATCTCTTCGGGTCTGGGGCTGAACCCGATTCTGTTCACCACCCAGATCAACCCCAACCGCTATCTGTCCTGTCTGCTGCACTCACTGGTCCGGGCGGCCGCCGTGCTCATCGATTTCAACCGGGACATGTGGGGATATATCAGCATCGGATATTTCAGGCAGCGTGTGGCCAAAGGCGAAACCGGGTCTTCCACCATGCCCCACAAGGTGAATCCCATTGATTTTGAAAACAGCGAAGGCAATATGGGCCTGGCCATTTGCCTGATGGAACATCTGGCTGTAAAGCTCCAGAAATCGCGCTTCCAGCGGGATTTAAGTGACAGCACCGTGTTAAGAAGCCTGGGGTCGGCCCTGGGGTACTTTGCGATCGGCGTCAAAAACACCATGAAAGGGTTGTCCAAGCTGGATCTGGACCCGGCCGCGCTGCAAAAAGACCTGGACAGTAACCTGGAACTGCTGGCGGAACCGTTTCAAACCATCATGCGGGTGTTTGGAGAAGAACATCCCTATGAACGGCTCAAAGACCTGACCCGGGGCCGAAAAATTGAAAAAAAGGACCTGGATGCCTTTGTGGACGGTCTTGAAAAAGTGCCGGATGCCGTGAAACAGCGGATGCGGAACCTGACCCCGCAGACCTATACCGGACTGGCTGAAAAACTGGTTCAACAGTATTTTGCCGGGTGATTTCAATCCTGAGAATTTCAAGATCCTGCCGACACGGGGATGTCCTGGAATGGATGGTAAAAAAAGGTGGTTATGAAAGAACAATGGAAGCCCGAATACGGGAAAAAGCTGGTACAGGAGGCCCGGGCCGAGATTGCCCGGAAACTGAATTTGTCGGTACCACAGCATCTCGAACCGGACCTGTCAGAAATTCCGGCCGGTCTGCTTGAGGAAAAACGGGGCGTGTTTGTGACTCTCCAGAAGACGGGCCGGCTTCGGGGATGTATCGGTAATATCGAACCGGCAAAACCTGTTCTGGAAGGGGTCCGGGAAAACGCACTGCATGCGGCCTTAGATGATACCCGGTTTGCGCCGGTCACGCCCGAAGAGCTTGCGGATATTGACATTGAAGTCAGCCTGCTGACCGTTCCTGAAAAACTGGATCATTCTGATGCCAGAGATCTGCTCAGACAGGTCATCCCGTTCAGACACGGGGTGATTGTCGAAAAAGGATCTCACCGGGCCACTTTCTTGCCCCAGGTCTGGGAACAGCTCCCGGACCCAACGTCCTTTTTAACGCAACTGTGCCTGAAAGCCCGGCTGGATCCAGATGCATGGCACACCCGGGATCTGTCCGTGTTCATCTATGAGGTACAGTCATTCACGGAGACCGGAAAACCCAATGGCCATTGACCGCGAATTGCTGGATATCATATCCAAAATCAAAGACACGCACGAACTGGAACAGCTGTTCAAGGACCTGTTTACACCGGCGGAACTCGATGATCTCACGTTGCGGTGGAAACTGCTCAAAGACCTGCATAAAGGGGTTCCCCAGCGAAGGATCGCTGAAACATACGGTATCAGCCTGTGCAAGATCACCCGGGGATCCAAGGTCCTGAAAAAAAAAGACGGTGTGGTGGCCGATATCCTCAAACAGCTCAATGGCCCGGCAGCCTGAAACCGCTATTGCCGTCGGCTCAGCAGGTCCAGGGCCAGACGCGACCACAGTTCCATGTTCAATGCGGGCAGCTCGGGTGTCTTCTTCCACTGGAACCTTGTCAGTTCCGGGCCCGGTACATAGTCGTCCGGCAAAAGGGTTTGAATCTGAAACACCGCGCCCAGATGAACCTGTCCCACATCGGTCACCCGTTCATTGATAATGCCGCAAAAAACCGGAACATCTTCGGCCGGGCGCTGTGTCAGCTCTTCATTCAGTTCCCGGACCATGCCTGAGATCAGAATATCCCGGAAGGATGCATTGGATCCTGACCGGTCCTGTGGATTGATATGCCCCCCGATCCCGGACGACCACAGGTCATGGAGCCGGGTTTCACTTCCCTGGCGAAGATAGACCGCTGTCCGACCCTGATCCCGGGCCTGAAGGACAATATAGGGAATCACCTGCTGCCACCGGGCATCCTGTTCCGCACAGGCCCGGTCCACGAACTGGTGTCCGGCCCGGGTGCAGATGTCGACAAACGCTTCCAGGGACATTGGGTTCACTGCGGTTTCAGCCATCCACGCAGCCGGCAGCCGGTTCTGAGGGATACACAGGATCTTTTCTTTTGTCTGCAAGCAAACGCTCCTTTTCATTCAAACGGGTCAATGGGTATTGTGTTTTGGGGTATGGTTTTTTGCCCATCCTTATGTTAAGACAGCATAAATTGCAACCCCTTCCATCGGGTTTGCAACATGGATGTCCTCCCAAGGGGCATGACATCGGGTATGTAAAAGAGGGGTTATGTATTATTTCAATCAAACGGCCATTGACCGCGTGCCGCTGGAAATTATTCAAAAAGCGGTGGCACAGGCGTATCGTTTGCAGCAAACAGATGCCTGCCATATGCCGGACCGGATTCATGTGTGTGACCAAAAGAACACGTTGCTGCTGATGCCGTGCTTCAGTGACGCATTTGTGGCCACCAAGCTGGTGACCGTGTTCCCTGAAGCCCCTGAATCCGGCCTTCCGGTGGTGAACGGCATGGTGATTCTGGCTGACAACCATACCGGGCAACCGTTGGCCATTCTGGACGGGGCCGCATTGACGGCCCGGCGGACCGGGGCCGTGGGAGGACTGGCCGTCGCCTGTCTGACCCCGGAATCGGTAAAAACGGCCGGAATTATCGGCACAGGGGTCCAGGGCCGCAGTCAGGCGGATTTTCTCCTGTTCAACCGACAAATCAAGACCCTGTGGCTGGCTGACTTGAACCTGGCTGCCGCTCAAAAAATGGCCCGGGATATCGAGCGCGCCCATCCGGATGTGACCTGCCGGATCGCGGAATCCGCCCGGCATCTGGTGACGGATTCCCAGGTGGTCATTGCCGCCACCACCAGTTGTGACCCTGTGTTTGAGGCGGATGTATCCGAGATCAGGGAAAAGACATTTATCTCCATCGGGTCATTTACCCCACAGATGAAAGAGTTTCCGGATGCGGTGATCCAGGGTGCGGATGCCGTGTATGTGGACACCATGTTAGCGATAGAAGAATCCGGGGACATCTGCCGGCCCCTGGCGGACCAGGTCGTGCCCAAAGACAGGATCCAGGCCTTTTCATCCGTGATCGAGCGATGCGTGGATACAGAAAAACGCACGTTTTTCTTCAAATCCGTGGGCATGGCCCTGTTTGATCTGACAGTAGCGGCAGCAGTATATGAATGGGGAATTTCGGAAAACCAGGGTCAGTTGCTCAAAGCGTGATGGGATGATACAAGGGACGTGTGGAGCGGGAAACGGGATTTGAACCCGCGACTTCGACCTTGGCAAGGTCGCACTCTACCACTGAGTTATTCCCGCTCAGCAAAAAACGGGTCTTTTCTACTTTAAAACACAGACATTGTCAAGTGGATTGTTGAAAAATCGATTACGGACAAACAGATGCTGACAGGTGGACAATGGAACAGGTTCTGGTAACCGGCGGCGGGGGGTTTCTGGGCAAGGCCCTGGTAAAAAAACTGATGGAACGCGATTATGCGGTGACATCGTTTTCCCGGCATCATCACAAAACCCTGGCACAGATGGGCGTGCCTCAGATTTCAGGGGATCTGACGGATGCAGCGGCGGTCAAGCAGGCAGTCGAGGGCATGCAGACCGTGTTTCACGTGGCAGCCAAACCAGGGGTCTGGGGGCCCTATGAGACCTATCATGCCGTAAACGTGACCGGCACCGAACACGTGATTGCCGCCTGCCTGGCCCAAGGGGTGAAGCGCCTGATTTACAGCAGTTCTCCCAGTGTGGTATTTGATGGATCCGACATGGAAAACGCGGATGAATCGATTCCTTATCCGAAATCCTATCTGGCGCCTTATCCCGAGACCAAGGCAGCTGCAGAAAAACTTGTGCGACAAGCCGGACAACAGGGCCTGGATGTCATCATTCTCCGGCCCCACCTGATCTGGGGCCCGGCGGACAACCATCTGTTGCCGGGCATTTTGAAACGGGCGAAACGTTTAAGAATTGTGGGCCGCACCGACGACCGGATGGACACCATTTATGTGGACAACGCCGCCCTGGCCCATGTACTGGCAGCCCAAAAACTGAAAGAAAATTCCTCCTTGTCCGGTAATATCTATTTTATCAGCCAGGATGACCCGGTGTCCAAATGGGAAATGGTCAATGCGTTTCTGGACGCAGCCGGACTCCCGCCCGTCAGGCGTCGGGTTTCCGCCCGGACCGCATATGCCGCCGGGTGGTGCTTTGAAAAGATCTACCACCTGCTGGGCATCAACAGCGAGCCCCCCATGACCCGGTTTGTGGCAAAGGAACTGGCTACGTCCCACTGGTTTGATATTACCCGGGCCAAGAACGATCTGGGATATGTCCCGGAAATATCTACTCAGGAAGGGTTGCGCCGGCTTAAGGAGTGGCTTTCCCGAAACCGTTGACAAACACCTGGTTATAAGCCAGGGATTGTTTGGAATGGCCGGATTTGGCTTCATCCGGATATCCGACGGCAATAATGGACGCCACGGACAGGGCTTCGGGGATATCGAGAAGCTCTTTGATGTAGACATCCGCAGTTTTTTCCGGTGAATGCGCCCGTTTCCGGATCTGGATCCAGCAGGATCCTAAACCCAGGTCATGGGCTGCCAGGTGAACAAAGGTGGATGCGATGGCACAATCTTCCACCCACACATCACTGGCTGTGGGATCCCCGCACACCACAATGCCCAGGGCCGCGTTTTTCAGAAATGCGGCGCCGTGGGGTTTGGCATCGGCCAGTTGTTCCAGCAGGGCCGGGTCATCCACCACGATAAACCGCCAGGGTCTGAAATCCCTTGAAGAAGGGGCTCTTAAAGCCGCCTCGGTCAGGCGGTCTGTTTTTTCCTTTTCCACCGGGCGGGAGCTGAACTTTCGAATGCTCCGGCGGGTTTCAATCAGTTCGAAAAACATGACGTCTCCTTTATTTTTTATTGTGCCCGTCCGGATGGGTCTCAATGATACCGGGTGATATTGATACTGCCGTTTGCCTGCATCTCATCGAATTTTTTTCTCAGAAACCGTTTAAACCGGTTCCGGGTCACCGGCCAGAGCATCAACAGTCCCGCGACATCCGTGATCAGACCCGGGGTGATCAACACCAGCCCGGCAATGAGAATAATCAGACCGTCCAGCAGGTCTTCGGCCGGCATAATTCCCTGCTGCAGGTTCATCCGCACCTTGAGCATGGTATACATGCCCTGCATCCTGGCCAGCCAGGCACCGGCAAATCCGGTAAGGATCACCAGTAAAATCGTATTGAAACCACCAATCACCGTGCCCAGTTTGATGAGCAGGTACAATTCCACAATGGGAATCAGGGTGAAACACAAAAAAAGTTTGAGCAGCATGAGGCTTCCTCCAAAATAAATATATACTTCAGACTATTGGATTGAATCCGGATTTGTCAAGGCAGTCATATCTGTCACATGACTCGAATGGATGGCCGTTCCCAGACCCCGGAAACAGGCTGCCGGATAATGGAACGGCCTAAAAGATCCAGAAACCGGTTCCTGGGAATTTCAACCGCGCCCATTCGGCACAGATGATCCGTGGTTACCTGACAGTCGATGAAATCAAACCCGTGGGTATATAGATGACGGGCCAGCGCCACCAAAGCAGCCTTGGACGCATCCGATTCAAGGCTGAACATGGATTCCCCGAAAAACACGCACCCCATTGCCACGCCGTACAATCCTCCCACCAGGCGGTCCTGGTGCCAGGCCTCCACGGAATGGGCGTGTCCCTGATAGTGCAGTTCAATATAGGCATCTTTCATCTCTTCCACCAGCCACGTGCCTTCGTTTGGATCTTTTCTGGGCTGCGAACAGGCGGATATCGTCTGCTCAAACGCCTGACTGATGGTAATGCGGAACCGGTTTTTCTTCAATGTCTTTCTCAGGCTTTTCGAAATCCGGATCTCGGACGGATACAGCACCAGCCGGGGATCCGGAGACCACCACAAAATGGGCTCATTGTCTGAAAACCAGGGAAAAATGCCGTTCTGATAGGCCAGCAGAATCCGTTCACAGGAAAGGTCCCCGCCGATGCACAGCAGCCCGTCGGACCGGGCCAGCCATGCCGGCGGGAACTCCAGGCGGGAAGACAGTCGAAACAGGGGCATTCAGCTTTTGAACTGGAATGTCAGTTGATCGTTTTTCAGTTTGATAACAATTCTGCCGCCTTTGGCCAGTTTGCCGAACAGGATTTCATCGGTGAGCCGGTCCTTGATCCGGGTCTGGATCAGCCGGGCCAACGGCCGTGCCCCGAATTTGGGATCATATCCTTCTTTGGCCAGGTACGTTCTGACCTCTGGGGAGTAACTTAAGGCGATCTGCCGGGTTTTGAGCATGCGCTTGAGTTCATCCATGTCCTTGTCCACAATTTTTTCCATGATGGTGGTGGACAGATGGTTGAACTGGACAATCCCGTCCAGACGGTTACGGAATTCCGGGCTGAAGGTCTGTTCCACAGCCTTGAGCCCCCGGGTGTCGCCGGTGACCTGCTGGGCGCCGAAACCGATGCTGTTGGCACTCATCTCCCTGGCCCCGGCATTGGAGGTCATGATAATGACCACGTTGCGGAAATCCGCGGCTTTGCCGTTGTTGTCGGTGAGCGTGGCATAATCCATCACCTGAAGAAGGATATTGTACAGATCCATGTGGGCTTTTTCGATTTCATCTAAAAGCAGGACACAATGGGGGTGTTTGCGGATGTTGTCCGTAAGTATGCCTCCCTGGTCAAATCCCACATAACCGGGCGGGGCACCAATCAGCCGTGACACGGCATGTTTTTCCATGTACTCGCTCATGTCAAAGCGTAAAAATTCAATGCCCATACTGGCAGCCAGTTGTTTGGCCACTTCGGTCTTGCCCACACCGGTGGGACCGGTGAACAGAAAAGAGCCCACCGGACGGTCCGGCGCTGCCAGCCCGGCCCGGGACCGCTTGATGGCGGTGGTCAGGGTCTGAATGGCATTGTCCTGTCCAAAAATCACATGGCCAAGCCGCTCGGGCAATGATTCCAGATTGGCCTTGTCCGTTGACGTCACCGATGTCACAGGCACCTTGGCGATTTTGGCCACAATGGTCTCAACGTCCTTGGGCGTGACGTTCTTACGGTTGGCCGCCCCTTTGAGACGCAGGTATGCACCGGCCTCATCAATGACATCTATGGCCTTGTCGGGCAAAAACCGGTCGTTGATATATTTGTCTGACAGGTAAGCGGCTGCTTCCAGTGTCTGATCGGAATAATTCATGCCATGGTGCTTTTCGTAATAGGGGCGCAATCCCGTAAGGATCATACGGGTGTCTTCCACACTGGGCTCGGTCACCTCGATTTTTTCAAACCGTCTCGAAAACGCCCGATCCTTTTCAAAGTGGTTTTTGTATTCCTCGTAGGTGGTGGTGCCGATACATTTGATATCCCCGGAAGACAGGGCCGGTTTCAGGATATTGGACGCATCCATGGAACCGGAACTGGTGGCGCCGGCCCCGACCACGGTATGGATCTCGTCGATGACCAGCAATGCGTTTTCCCTTTCTTCCAGGGCTGTGATCACATCCTTGAGCCGCTGCTCAAAATCACCTCTGTATTTGGTGCCGGCCAGAAGTGCCCCCATGTCCAGGGAAAACAGTTCACTGTTTTCGAGCAGGGCCGGCACTTGCTTCTGGTGGATTTTCAAGGCCAGGCCTTCAGCAATAGCGGTTTTTCCCACACCCGGGTCACCCACCAGGATGGGATTGTTTTTCCGGCGGCGGCACAGCACCTGCATCAACCGGTCCAGTTCGGTTTCCCGGCCGATGAGCGGATCGATCCGGTTGGTTGCCGCTTTTGCCAGCAGATTGCTGGTAAACAGTTCCAACGGGTCTTTCTTTTTCTGCCGCTGGGTTCTCCGATCATCCATCTTGAACATTTTCTGGGCCGGATCCGGACCGGGTTTGGATTTTTTTTCTCCGGCCGCGGCATGGGAGATATGCCGCAGCACATCCAGGCGGGTAATGCCTTCCGATTCCAGATAAAACGCGGCATGGGAGTCTTTTTCCTGAAAAATGGACGCCAGGATATCCCCGAGGTTGACCTCGCTTTTTTCCGCAGATCTGGCATGGTTGATGGCCCGCTGAATCATGCGCTGGAAACCGATGGTCTGCTGGAGGACATACTCTTCCTGGGTATCAATTTTGGTGAGTTTTTCATCAAAGAATTTTTCCAGTTCCTGTTTGATCTGCCCAGGATTTCCTCCGCATTTCTGTATGGTTTCAGAACCGGATTCATGGTTCAGGATCGCGTAAAGAACATGCTCTACACAGACATATTCATGCCGTCTTTTTTTGGCTTCCCTTACGGCAAACCCGAGGGCAGTGCTCAGTTCTTTGCTAATCATACTTGTGTTACTCCTTTTCCATGGTACTTTTTAAAGGAAATCCCCGGCCGGCAGCCAGGTGATGCACCGTCTCAACTTTGGTTTCCGCGATTTCTCTGGAATAGATGCCACACACGGCTTTTCCCTTATTATGTATATTAAGCATAGTTTGTGTTGCTTTTTCAAGTGGTTTTCCAAAAACCGTCATCAGAATTTCCACCACAAACTCCATGGTGGTGTAATCGTCATTATGAAGAATGACCTTGTATAACGGCGGCACCTCTTTCCGGGTTTTCGAGGAGATGTCCGCCCGGGTTTGTGAATCAGTGATCCCCATGGCCGTGCCTCAGTTCATACAGCATTTTTTGTATTTCTTTCCGCTGCCGCAGGGACAGGGATCATTGCGTTTTACCTTTTGACTCGTCCGTTTCACCGGTTTTTTGGCCGTGTCCTGGGATGCATGGGAAAAGGTCAGTTCCTGTTGAGATTTGGGCTGAAGCTCTTCAGCCGGCACCGCCGCCGTGATCTGGATTTTGAACAGAATGTCCACAATTTCATCCTTGATCCGGGCCATAAGCCCCTGGAACATCTCAAACCCTTCTTTTTTGTAAATCCGCAGCGGGTCCTGCTGGGCATAGCCCCTCAATCCGATTCCTTCCTTGAGATGATCCATGGACAGCAGGTGTTCCTTCCACCTGGTGTCCACTGTCTGAAGCACCACAAACCGCTCCAGGGAACGGGCCTGGTCTGACCCGATCATTGCTTCTTTGGTGTCATAAAAATCTTTTGCCTTTTCAAACACATGGTCCGCCAGATCATCCGGGGTCGCGTGGGGCAGGGTGCCGGCGGTCAAATCCAGATCAAAATTGAATACCTGTTTGATCTCTTTTTGCAGGCCTTCCAGATCCCATTCCTTGACCGGGGCCTTGTCAGAGACAAACCCGTTCACCACCTCCCAGGCTTTGTCCGCCACCATGCCCATGACCACGGAATTGAGATCCTTTTCCATCAACGCCTGCCGCCGCTGCCGGTAGATGACTTCCCGCTGCTGGTTCATGACATCATCAAATTCCAGCAGGTGCTTTCTGATTTCAAAGTTGTGGCCTTCCACCTTGGACTGGGCATTTTCAATGGCCCGGGAGATAAAGGAATGTTCAATGTGCTCTCCCTCTTCGATGCCCAGCTTGTCCATGACCTTGTGAATGCGGTCCCCCCCGAAAATCCGGAGCAGATCGTCTTCCAAAGACAGATAGAACCGGGAGGAACCCGGGTCTCCCTGCCGCCCGGCCCGGCCCCGCAACTGGTTGTCGATGCGCCGGGAATCATGGCGGGACGTGCCCAGAATATGCAGGCCTCCCAGTTCCACGACCCCTTCGCCGAGCTTGATGTCGGTTCCCCGGCCGGCCATGTTGGTGGAAATGGTCACGACACCTTTCTGGCCGGCATTGGCGATGATTTCAGCTTCGGCCTTGTGATGCTTGGCGTTCAACACATTGTGGGGAATTCCTTTTTTCTTCAGGGTCCTGCTTAAATCTTCGGACACATCAATGGAAATGGTACCCACCAGCACAGGCTGTCCTTTTTTGTGCAATTCTATGATTTCTTTGATGGCGGCATCATATTTTTCTTTTCTGGTTTTATAAATCAGATCCGGAAAATCTGTTCGAATCATGGGTTTGTGCGTGGGAATCACCAAAACGTCCAGATCATATATTTTCTTGAATTCCGGTGCTTCGGTTTCCGCGGTCCCGGTCATGCCCGACAGTTTATCATACATTCTGAAATAGTTCTGAAACGTGATGGAGGCCAGGGTCTGGTTTTCGTTCTCAATTTTCACGCCCTCCTTGGCTTCTAAGGCCTGGTGAAGACCCTCGCTGTAACGCCGCCCGGACATGAGCCGTCCGGTAAATTCATCCACGATCACCACCTGATTGTTCTTGACAATATAGTCGGTGTCTCTTTTGAACAGGGTATGGGCCTTGAGCGCCTGATTCAAATGATGCAGAATTTCTATGTTGGCCGGATCATACAGATTGTCCACATTCAGCAGGTCTTCCCCTTTGGCGATCCCGGTTTCGGTCAAGGTGGCGGTTTTGGCTTCTTCGTCCAGGGTGTAATCCACCTCTTTTTTAAACGCGGGCAGAATGGCATTCACCTGGGAGTAAAGATGGGTGGATTTTTCAGCCGGGCCGGAAATGATCAGCGGCGTTCTGGCCTCATCGATGAGAATGGAGTCCACCTCATCCACAATGGCAAAATTGAGCTCTCCCTGGGCCAGGCTGTCCTTGTCGAATTTCATGTTGTCCCGCAGATAGTCGAATCCGAACTCGTTGTTGGTGCCGTAGGTGATATCCGCTGAATACGCCTGTTTGCGCTCCTGATCGGTCATGTCATGAAGAATGACACCGGTGCGCATCCCCAGAAACCGGTAGATTTTACCCATCCATTCGGCATCCCGGTCCGCCAGATAGTCATTGACCGTGACGATGTGCACCCCTTTGCCGGACAGGGCGTTCAGATAGGCTGCAAGGGTGGACATCAGCGTTTTTCCTTCACCGGTCTTCATTTCCGCGATCATCCCCTGGTGCAGCGCAATCCCCCCGATAAGCTGGACATCGAAATGACGTAACTCCAGTGTGCGGACCGACGCTTCCCTGACCAGGGCGAACGCTTCAGGCAGCAGATCTTCCAGCGATTCTCCGTTGGCCACCCGTTGTTTGTAACCCCGGGTCTTGCCGGCCATGTCCTCGTCCGACAGTTTTTTTATTTCCGGTTCCAGGTCGTTGATGCGCTGAACAACCGGATCCAGCTTTTTTAAAATCCGATCATTGCTGGATCCAAAAACCTTGGTAAAAAAATTGAGTATCATTTATGAGTGTACCTGCAAGTTAATGTGATTATTGTCATTGGGTGTCATGTAAACATATAATCATTCATTTGAAAAATGAAATGGTAAATTGAAAAAACAGGAAAAACCAACGGCCGATCACCTGACTCTGTAAACAAAGACAAAAGATTCGGCCGGTGGTTTTACTGGGAGGATGGTCAATGAAGGATCTGACTTAAAAAGAATCGGGTTCTTTCGTGCTGCGGGTTTTCAAAAAAGTCGATGGGGTTGTTTTCCTCAAGAATCATGCCGTCATCCATGAGCATGACCCGCTGGGCAACAGTCTTGGCAAATCCCATTTCATGGGACACCACGATCATGGTCATGCCTTCGTCCGACAGCTGCACCATGACATCGAGCACCTCTTTGACCATTTCCGGATCCAGGGCCGAGGTGGGTTCGTCAAACAGCATCACCTTGGGCTTCATGCACAGGCTTCTGGCAATGGCCACCCGCTGCTGCTGCCCCCCGGACAACTGGCCGGGGTATTTGCTGGCCTGTTCCGCGATCTTGACCTTTTCCAGGTAAAACATGGCGGTTTCTTCGGCCTCTTTCTTGGGGGTCTTGCGCACCCAGATAGGACCCAGGGTCAGGTTATCCAGGATGGTCAGGTGGGGAAACAGGTTGAAGTGTTGAAACACCATGCCCACTTCTGTTCTGATGATTTCAATGTTTTTCAGGTTGTTGGTCAGCTCGATGCCGTCCACGATGATCTGACCTTTCTGGTGCTCCTCCAGCCGGTTGATACAGCGGATCAATGTGGATTTGCCTGATCCTGACGGTCCGCAGATAACAATTTTTTCCTGTTTTTTGACTTCCAGGTTGATGTTTTTGAGCACATGGAAATCACCAAACCATTTGTTGAGGTCTTTGACTTGAATGATAGGCTCGGCTGCTTCGGTCATGTCTGGGGTATCGGTCATTTCTGTTTCCTAAACTGTGTCTGTTAACTGCGTTGGTCTGTATCCAGTTCCCGTTCCAGTTTTCTGGAAAAATTGGACATGGAAAAGCACCCCAGAAAATACATCAGGGCCACAAACAAATACATCTCCGTGGAAAATCCCATCCATTCCGGGTTCTGGATCACGGTTTTTGAGGTGAGCAGAAAATCATACAAAGCAATGATCACCACAAGAGAGGTGTCTTTAAAAGCGGACACCAGCACGCTCAAAGTCGGGGGAATCACGATTTTCAGGGCCTGGGGAAGAATAACCAGCCGCATGGTCTGGTAATAATTGAGTCCCAGTGCTTCTGCTGCCTCGTATTGGCCCCTGGCCATGCCCTGGAGACCGCCGCGCACCACTTCCGCCACATAGGCGGCCGTAAACAGGATAATGGCTGCCTGGGCCCGCAGGATTTTGTTGATGGTCACCCCTTCGGGCAGAAACAAGGGAAAAATGATGGAGGACATGAACAAAAGGCTGATAAGCGGCACCCCCCGGATCAGTTCAATATACCCGATGGACAGATACCGCATCATGGGCAGGTTGGAATCCCTTCCCAGGGCCAGCAACACCCCTAAAGGATAGGCAGCCGTGAGCCCGAAAACAGACAAAAGCAGGGTCAGGGGCAGTCCCCCCCATTTCATGCTGTCAACCGGTGTAAGCCCCAGGATGCCGCCTTTCATCAGAACACCCATGAGTACCAGGCCGATGATCCAGGCATATCCCAGTTTTTTGGACCAGTACCGCTTGTTGTTGGAGAAAAACAAAAGGACAAACAGCAGCATGATGGCGGTAAAAGGCCGCCAGTGAAGATCATGGGGATAAAACCCGAAAAAAACGAACCGCAGGTTTTTCAATACCACTGACCAGCAGGCCCCGGGACATTCCTTGCAGGTTGCACTGTCAGTGAGCCACACTGAGTCGATAAAGGCCCATTTTAAAAACGGGGGCAAAAATTTGAGCAGAAATGCCAGCACAACCAGGGTTAATATGGAATTGAAAACACCGTTAAAAAGGTTTTCCTTAAGCCACCCCGGAATGCCCCGGTGCACCACCGGTGGCTTCATTCGGTCAATGGCTTCTTTGTCAATGGCAACAATACCCATGGCAGCTATCTTTCCACTAGTTTGGATTTATTATTGTACCAGTTCATGAATACGGAGGTGGAAATACTGAAAATCAAATAGCATCCCATGATCATGGCCACGCCTTCAATAGACTGACCGGTCTGGTTGATGGTGGTGTTGGCCACGGAAACAAAATCCGGAAAACCGATGGCAATGGCCAGAGACGAGTTTTTGGTCAGATTGAGCATCTGGCTGGTCAAAGGCGGTATGATGATGCGCAAAGCCTGGGGTAGAATGACCAGGTTCAGGATATGGTTTTTTTTCAGCCCGATGGACATGGCTGCCTCGGTCTGACCCCGGCTCACCGCCTGGATACCGGCCCGCACCGCTTCGGCCACAAACGCGGAGGTGTAGATCACCAGCCCGAGAAGCAGGGCGATGAATTCCGGAGAAAGCATGATGCCGCCGGTGAAATTAAACCCGGTGAGTGACGGAACATCCATCTCCACAGGTGAACCGGCCAGTATCCACACAAGCAGGGGCAGGCCCAAGGAAAATCCCAGAAATGACCACAGCACCGGAAAATCCCTGCCAGTGTCAAATTTGCGTTTTTTTGCCCAGTGCTTGATCCAGAAAGAAATGGCCAGGCCGGCAATCAGGGCCAGGATCATATAAAAATAAGCCGGGTGGGATGCCGGCACAGCCATGGCCACCCCCCGGTTGCAGATGAACAGGCCGGCAAAGGGATGCAGCGCCTGCCTGGGGGAAGGAAAGGTTTCATAAAACAGGGCATACCAGAAAAACAGCTGGAGCAGCACCGGAATATTCTGCATCACCTCGATGTAGATCATGGCCATTTTTTTGACCAGCCAGTTGGTGGACAGCCGGGCCACCCCCACAAACAGCCCGATGATCAGGCACAGGACAATGCCTATAAAAGACACCTTCAGGGTGTTGAGTGCCCCCACCAGCAGGGCCCTGCCATAGGAGTCTGAAGCAGAATAGGGAATGACGCTTTCACCGATTTCAAAGGCTGCTTCAGATTGTAAAAACCCGAAACCCGAGGCAATGGATTGCTTTTCCAGGTTGGATACAGTGTTGCTCACCAGATACCAGGCCAGCAGCCCCACCATGAGAAAGGTGATTACCTGATACCCTATGGCCCGTTTTCCCGGATCCAGCCAGAATGGTACTTTATTGTCTGAAATATGTGTGGCCATGGTAAGGGAACATCTTTGCAGTTATTGTGACCGTGGTGCCCGAATGTTAAGGGCACCACGGTGTCAGGGTAAGCTGTGGTTGTCTATCTTAAGGGGGATGCGTACATCAGCCCGCCGTTCGTCCACAGGGCGTTGAGCCCGCGGGGAAGTCCCAGGGCGGTGTCCGGTCCGACATTGCGTTCAAATATCTCGCCGTAGTTGCCCACCTGTTTGATAATGTTATAGGCCCATTTGTTGTCCAGGCCCAGCAGTTCACCCAGGCCCGGCGTGACCCCCAGAAACCGTTTGATACCGGGATTGCCGGAATCCAGCATCTTGTCGATGTTTTTGGAGGTGATGCCGAACTCTTCCGCCTGGATCAGGGCCATCATGGTCCAGTTCACAATGTCATACCACTGGTCATCCCCGTGCCGCACAACCGGGGCCAGGGGTTCTTTGGAAATCACTTCCGGCAGCAGTTCATAATCCGCCGGGTTCGGTGCCACAGATCTCTGGGCAGCCAGCTGGGACATATCAGAGGTCAGGGTGTCACACCGGCCGGCAAAAAATGCCTTGTTGAGTTCCGCCGTGTTCTCGATGACCACAGGGTTCCATTTCATGTTGTTGGCCCGGAAATAGTCAGCTGCATTCATTTCCGTGGTGGTTCCGGGAAGGACACATACGGTGGCGCCGCCCAGTTCCTTGGCACTTTTCACCCCAAGGGCCTTGGGCACCAGAAACCCCTGGCCGTCGTAATAGTTGGGCTGGACGAAATTGAGACCGGACTTGGTTTCTCTGGACAGTGTCTGAGTGGTGTTCCGGCACAGCACATCAATTTCTTTGGACTGGAGTGCCGGCAGGCGCTGCACTGCGGTCAAAGCGGAGAATTTCACCTTGGATGCATCGCCGAACACGGCAGCGGCAACCGCTTTGGCTGTATCCACATCCAGCCCTTTCCACTCGCCTTTATCATCCGGCATACTGAAGCCGAAAACCCCGCCGTTGACACCGGCTTTGATATATCCCCTGGCTTTGACATCCTCCAGGGTACCGGCCATGGCCATGGCAGCCAAAGCCAAAAAACTGATACAGACAACGACAATTTTACATGCTTTCATAGATACTTTCCTCCTGTGGTTGTGGATTGACAAAATTAACATGGTTCGAACATGGAAAACTCCCATACAATGTCTTACCATACCCCCATAAATTATCAAGAATTTTTCTGGAATTTTATCCAAGAATATCATTATAAGGTAAAAATTGGGCAAAAACGGGTATTTTGGTTGAAGCCGCAGGGAAAAGGGCGTACAGTAGCAGTCATGAAAAAAATATCGCAAATCTTCCGGGAGCCGGTCAATGCCCTGTCCCATATGGCGGGCAGCCTGGCATCCATTGCCGGGCTGACACTGATGGTGGTCATGGCAGCCATCCACGCGGATGTCTGGCACGTGGTGTCTTTTGCCGTTTTCGGTACCACCCTGGTGTTCATGTACACCACAAGTTTTCTCTATCACGGGCTGAACCTGTCTGCCAAAACCCTGGACCTGTTGCGGCGTATCGACCATATCATGATTTTTCTGGTCATTGCCGGATCCTACACCCCGTTGTGCCTGGTGCCGCTGCGGGGGCCCTGGGGGTGGTCTTTGTTCGGCATCGTCTGGGGGATGGCAGGTGCCGGTATTGTGATCAAGCTGTTCTGGATGCATCTGCCCCGCTGGATTTCCACTGTGATTTATCTGGGCATGGGGTGGTTGTGCATGGTTGCGGTCTTTCCGCTGGTGCAAATTCTGGGTCCGGCACCACTGACCTGGCTGGCGCTGGGGGGGATGAGTTACAGCGTGGGCGCGGTGGTGTATGCGCTGAAAAAACCGGATCCGTTCCCCGGTGTGTTTGGATTTCACGAAATCTGGCATATTTTTGTGCTGCTGGGCAGTGCCTGTCATTTCTGGCTGGTTTTCAGATATCTGATCGTTATGTGATCTGTCCCAAAAGGAGTGTTTCATGCAGATTCATGATATTCGCAAATTGACTGATATGCGGCATTTGAACCTGTTCACCATTCAATATCAGGACAAGACCGGCACAGATAAAACCTGGACATACGCTTCCCGGTCCGGCCCGGCGGATGTCAGGGAGACCGTCCCGGACCGGCCCGATGCCGTGGTGGTGGTGCCGTATCATGTCAAGGCACGCAAGCTGGTGATTATCAGGGAGTTCCGGGTGATTCTGGGCGGGTATCAATACGGTTTTCCGGCCGGGCTGCTGGATCCGGGGGAAACCGTGGTCCAGGCCGGAAAACGGGAACTGTTCGAGGAAACCGGACTCGGGTTGACCCGGGTGGTGACCCAAAGTCCGGCTGTGTATTCCTCTTCGGGCATGACCGATGAATCCGTCAGCCTGGTGTATGCGGAATGTGAGGGAACGCCTTCCAGCGCCCATACCGAGGATTCAGAAGATATTCAGACACTGCTGGTCTCCCGCCGGGAAGCGGGCCGGCTGCTGGAGAGCCCGGACATCCGTTTTGACGTGAAAACCTGGATCGTGTTAAGGCAGTTTGCGGATCACGGAATGTTTTAAGAGATCCTGTCGTGTTTTCCACGCTCATATATTTTCTGGTGGCATTGATCATATATGCCACATCCGAACTGTTTGACGGCAATGATCCCGCCAGTGCCGCCGGATGGCTGGAAAGCCTGGTGCTGGCCGTGGTGTTTTTTCTGATCTGCCGCCTGAATTTCAAGCGCCTGTCTTCCTCTCGTACCAGACCCGGGAATGTCAATCTGGACCGGGCGGTTTCCAGCGCCATCTCCCGGCTGTCTGTTCTCGCACTGATGCTGTTTGGCGTGAACCTCTATGTGTTTCGTCTCAATACCGTGTTTTCCCATGTCCGGCTGTTTCAGATCATTCCCACCCTGGAAGCGCTGCTGTTTCTGGGATTGTTTGTCCTGTATCTGATCATGATCTGGGATGCTGCCTATCCGGTTCAGAAACCATGGTTTTCCCGCCCGGTGACCCGCAGGCAATACATTGTTTCCCAGTTGTCGTTTTCCCTGCCGGCATTGCTGCCCTGGCTGTGCCTGTCACTTTGTGTGGATCTCATCGGGCTCATCCCGTACCCCCCGCTCAAACAGGCGCTGATCCATCCGGCCGGTGAAATCGCGATGATTGTTCTGTTCATGGCCGGCATTGCCGTGTTCGGTCCGGTACTCATCAAAACCGTGTGGCAATGCCGGCCCCTGGAAAACGGCCATACCAGATCAAGGATCGAGGCGGTATGTCACCTGGCCGGACTGCGGTACGCCGATATTCTGGTATGGGACCTGTTTGCCGGCACCATGATGACCGCCGGTGTCATGGGACTGGTGGGCAGGTTCCGGTATATCCTGGTGACCCCGGCCCTGCTGCGGTCCCTGGATGACGATGAACTGGCTGCGGTCATTTTACATGAAACCGGTCATGTGCACCACCGGCACATGCTGTGGTATCTGATCTTTTTTGCCGGATTCATCGCGTGCAACATCATGTGGTATGAACCGTTGATGCTACTGGTTCTGGCGGCAGTGGCCCTGATTCCGGTTTCTTTTTTTCCCGAAACGATCGTGTTCCAGGTGCATTCGATTCTGATGGGTGCGGCTTTCATCAGTGTGTTCATCGTGTACTTCCGGTACGTGTTCGGGTTTTTCATGCGGCATTTTGAACGCCAGGCCGACCTGTTTCTGTACCGGTTTTTTCCGGATGCCTTTCCGCTGATCCGGACGTTTTACAAAATCGCCGCCGGCAGCCGTCAGGACATGGAGCGTCCCAACTGGCATCATTTCAGCATCGGGCAGCGCATCCGGTTTCTGGAAAAGTGCCAGGAAAACAAGGCCCTGATCATGGAATATCACAGACGGGTCCGGCTAATGACCGCGGTGGCCCTGGTCGGTCTGGCCAGTGTGTGTGTTCTGGGGTATCATTTGACGTATGGCCAGCTCAAACCGGGATTTGAGAATTTTATTGCCGGCCGACTGGTGTTTGAGCAACTGAAAATGAACCCTGAAAATGCGGACCTGCAGGTGGCGGCCGGAGACTATCACTATGCCCGGCAGAATTATTCAGCAGCGGTCGGTTTTTACGAAACCGCCGTGTATCAAACCCCGGATCATGTGCATGCCCTCAACAATCTGGCATGGCTTCTGGCCACCTGTCCACAGACCGATCTGCAGGACCCTGAGCGTGCCCTGGACCTGGCCGGCCGGGCAGTGGTCCTGGCACCGCAGTCCCCGTTTGTCCTGGACACCTATGCCGAAGCCCTGTTTGTCAATCACCGGATCGCCGAGGCCGTGGCAGCGGCGAAAAAAGCCCTTGACCTGTCCCGGGACCGCCGGGATTACTACCAGGATCAGGTCCGGCGGTTTCAAAAATACCTTTAAAACCCCACCGGTAAAAAAACCATGCCGGCGGTCTGGTGAACGGTACGGGTAATCATGCGGTTGTTTCTGGAAGCCTCCAGACGGGCCATGGTGTCCTGTAGTGAAATCAGTTTTCCAAAAAGACGTTCAAAACTCAGATTCTGTATCGGCCCGCCGCATTGATTGGTTTCCAAAAACAGGTTGCCGGCCGGATCTCTTGTATTGGACAGTCGCCAGACAAGGATTTCAATATTACGGGCACTGTTATAGAGACTCTGGGGATCCAGAAAATCCATGATAAACAATTCGCAGTTGCCGGCGTAGGATTCGTGAATCATGGTGTAAAGCCCCAGCATGACCACGCGCACGCGGTCTCCGTCATAATCCGGGTCAAACCCCAGCCCGATCATATCTGCCCATTCAGACACTTGCGGCTCAGAAACGGTTGGCGGGCGGGACAAGGACAGGGGCGGGCATTGAAATATCTGCCGGATGCGGCTGTCGATGGTGGCTTTCGGCGCTTTCAAAAGCTCCCTGGCATTCATGAGATAGAGTTTTTCCGTCAGGGTTTTAAGCAGAGAAACCGCCTGGTTCAGATGAACATCTCCCACCACATCCATATCGGTCTTGGCAAGGTTCTGAAACCGGAAGTCCGAACTGCCGGCACAACCAAAATTTCCAAGGGACAGGATCAGGCAGATACCAAGAACGGAAAAAAAACGGACCATTGCCTCAATGGGACCTGCCGGCCATGTACTCCTGAACACCCTGATGCATGGTTTTGACCGCCAGCTGAATGCAGTGATGTTTTTTTTCCGGGATATTTTCAAGCCGTTTGAACACGTCTCCGTCATTGATGGTCAAGGCCTTGTCAACGGGCTGTCCCTTGACCAGTTCCACGACTGCCATGGCCGCGGATATGGCCCCGGCGCATCCGGTGATCTCGTACCGGACATCCTGTATGATGTCGCGGTCATCCACCTTGAGATAGATTCTCATGATATCGCCGCAGGAGCCGACCTTTTCCGATATCTGACTGGCATCCTGAAGATGGCCCATATATTTTTTTTCAATGAAATAATTGATGGCCGGTGCCGCATAACCGGCTTCGGACAGCATTTTCCGCTGGGAGTTGATGGTGTCGATTTCCGTTGTCACAGGAGTTTCCTTACAGGTTTCCGGCTCAAGACGTATTGACAAAAGCCCGGTTTAACCGTGGATTCTGTCATCATGACGATCATGAGCATGTTCAAGTTAACGGACATAAAATACCGGATTTCTGTCCGATGTCAAGGAAAATGCCGGTCACTGGAAAAACAATGGAAAATAACACTTGTGAATTTAAACGGTTATGATATGGTAAAAAAAATTACTTCACTACTGACGGACCGCACTTGCCGATATCCCGACAAGGGTTGACCGGGCGATATATAGATGTTGATGATCATTTTGGCATACAGAAAAAGGAGATCCCGTCATGAAAGAGTTAATCAAGTACATTGCGCAGTCTTTGGTCGATGATCCGGATCAGGTGGATGTCCAGGAAATCAAGGCTCAGCAGACGCTGGTTCTGGAATTACGGGTGGCCAAGGAGGATCTGGGAAAAGTGATCGGCAAAAAAGGCAGAACCGCCCAGGCCATGCGGACCATTCTTTCGTGTGCTTCCGCCAAGGAACAGAAGCGGGTCATTCTGGAAATCGTGGAGTAAAACAATACCGTTGTCACAGGTGTGATTACGTCGCAGATGCATATCATCGCAATTTAATCGAAAAACTGGCGGAAGTGCATGGGAATCGAACCCACCCGGGACGGTATTAACGCCCCACATCGGATTTGAAGTCCGAGGGCCCCACCAGTGAGCCGCGCACTTCCGCATTCACTCAATCAGATGCTGCATACCTATACCGCATCCCTGATTTTGTCAATCTCTTTTTCATTTGTGTGACACCGGAGGCTTGTCATGAATTGGCTGCCCCCGGCATTTTTTTGAAGACATCCCAGGTGAATTGGGTATGGTAATAATCACCAAACTCTAGTATAACCGCTGAACGTTATTGCCAATGCAATCAGACCATGGAGAGCGAGATGATAAATTCTCACAGATTGTCACAGCGGTTCATTCAGCTGGCTGAAATCGATTCTGAATCCCGGCATGAAGCCCGGGTGGCAAAAGAAATTGAAACAGCGGTTACCCGCATGGGCGCCACCGTGTATTATGACCGTGCCCAGGAAAAGACCGGCGGTGACTGCGCCAACCTGGTGGCCAAATTCCCGGGCAACCGCGATGTACCGCCCCTGTTTCTGTCCGGACACATGGACACGGTGGTGCCGGGCAAAGGGGTCAAGGTGCGGTTTGACAACGGTATTTTTACCAGTGACGGCACCACCATTTTAGGGTCAGACGACAAATCGGCCATTGCCATCATTTTAGAGGTGATGGAAGTGATCCGGGAAAACAACCTGCCCTGTCCGCCGGTGGAACTGATCTTTACGGTATGCGAGGAGATCGGGCTTTTGGGAGCCAAATACCTGGATCTGTCTTTGATCGATTCCAGATTCGGCTATATCCTGGATTCCACAGACACCGAAGGCATTGTCACAAAGGCCCCGGCCGCCAACAAAATCTTTATCGACGTCATCGGCCGGGCCGCCCATGCCGGCGCCGCACCGGAAAAAGGGGTCAACGCCATTTATGCCGCAGCCAGAGCCATTGCCGAGCTGGAACTGGGCCGCATCGACGATGAGACCACCTGCAATCTGGGGATCATCACCGGCGGCATGGACCACCTGCAATCTGGGGATCATCACCGGCGGCATGGCCACCAACATTGTTCCGGAAAAAGTGGAGATCAAAGGCGAGGCCCGGTCCCATGATCCGGAAAAACTGGCACAGGTGACCCAAAAAATCGTTTCCACCTTTGAAGATACGGCCCGCATCCTGCAGAAAGGAGATGCCTTTCCCCGGGTGGCGGTCACGGTGACGCATGATTTTCCCAACACCGATATTCCGGAAAACCACGACGTGGTGGTGCTGGCCCGAAACGCCGCCGCCAACCTGGGCAAAACCCTGGAAAGCAAAACCATCGGGGGCGGGGCCGATGCCAATGTGCTCTTTGGCAAGGGCATTGCCGCAGGCGTTCTGGGCACGGGCATGACCGATGTGCACACGGTCAATGAATCCATTGCCCTGAAAGATATGGAAGACACGGCCCGTCTGGTGCTGGAGATTCTACAGATACATGCCACCGGAGATGTCAAATAGCATGCTTCTTCACCTGGACCTGATTTCCGGGATCAGCGGTGACATGTGTCTGGGGGCGCTGGTGGATCTGGGGGTGGCCCCTGAATGGCTTGAAGCTGAATTGACCCCGCTGTTTAAAGGATTTTCCATTCAGACCGCTTTGGTGTTCCGCAACGCCCTGCGGGCGGTTGATCTGACAGTGACTGTAAACGACCATGAGACATCCCGTAATTATTCGGATATCCGGGCATTAATCGAATCTGCAGATCTGCCGCCGGCGGTCCGGAAAAACAGCCTGGCCGCATTCAAAAAAATCGCGCAGGCCGAAGCCGCCATTCACGGCCGGGACATCGAAACCGTTCATTTTCATGAAATCGGCGGCATCGATTCTCTGGTGGATATCCTGGGCACTTTTCTGGCGGTCGATCATCTGGGCATCACCCGGGTGACCGCATCAAAAGTCCCGCTGGGATCCGGTTTCGTGGATTGCGCCCATGGCCGGATTCCGGTGCCCGTGCCGGCCACGCTGGCGATTTTGAAAAACATTCCTGTGACCGGGTCTGATGCCACCACAGAGATCGTCACCCCCACGGGTGCCGCCATTCTTGCGGTTCTGGCCACCCGTTTCGGACCCATGCCTCCCATGCAGGTGGAAAAAATCGGATACGGGGCCGGCAAAAGAGACACGGGATCCCGAATGCCCAACCTGCTGCGTCTGGTCCTGGGCCGGGCCGCCTCCGGGCCGGACACCGGCAGATCAGCAATCCGGTCCGAATCCATCGCAGTGCTTACTACCCAGGTGGATGACATGAACCCGGAAATACTGGGATTTGTCATGGACCATCTCCTGGAAAAAGGAGCCCTGGACGTGACCTTTGCCCCGGTGCACATGAAAAAGAACCGGCCCGGTACCCGGGTGGAGGTGCTGTGCCGGCCCAAAGACCGGGATGCCATGATTCAGGAAATCCTGACCCAGACCACGGCCATCGGGGTCCGTTACCAGGCCTGTGACCGGGCCGAGCTGCATCGGGAACCCTGTGTCATGGATACGGTGTTTGGCAAGGTGGCGGCTAAAAAAATCCGGAATCCGGACGGCAGTGAACGCCGGGTGCCGGAATACGAGGCCCTGGCCGGGATTGCCCGGGATCAGGGAATTTCTTTGAAAACCGTTTATGAACAGGTGTTGGGAAATTTTCTTGACAGGTAACCCAGCAGATTATAGATAAAAAAGGATAACCATGTCATGGCAGGACCATGGAGAAATCGACTGATTCTGGCGGCTGCCACCGGGTTCGGCCTGGGATACAGCCCTGTGGCACCCGGTACGGTGGGAACGCTGGGGGCCCTGCCGCTGATCTGGATATGTCAACGCATTCCGGTTGCGGTCCATGCATTCCTTCTGGTGTGCTTTATTCTGGCGGCCGTGTTTGTGGCGGATCAGGCGGAAAAGATGCTCGGGCAAAAAGACCCCGGCGCCATCGTCATCGATGAGATGGCCGGTTACTGGGTCACGATGTGCCTGGTACCGGTGACCCCTGTCACGCTGGTGACCGGGTTTGTGGCATTCCGGTGTTTTGATGTGTTCAAAATTTTACCGGTGCGGTATTTTGAAAAACAATTTTCCGGCGGTGCCGGTGTGGTGCTTGACGATATCATGGCAGGGGTGCTGGCGGCACTCACAGTCAAATGTTTATATATTTTAGGGGTGCATTAGGAGACACGTATGGAAAAAAATGCAGACAAGGACAAAGCAGTACAGACGGCCATGGGGCAGATTGAACGACAGTTCGGCAAAGGCGCCATTATGAAACTGGGCGGCCGGGTAGTGGAACAGGTGCCGGTGATCCGGACCGGTTCACTGGCCCTGGACAAGGCGTTGGGTGTGGGGGGGTATCCCCGGGGCAGAGTGGTTGAAATCTATGGCCCGGAATCATCCGGAAAAACCACCCTTGCCCTGCATGCCGTGGCCCAGGCTCAGAAAAAAGGGGGCATTGCCGCGTTCATCGATGCGGAACACGCCCTGGATGTGGGATATGCCAAACGGCTGGGGGTGGATTGTGACGAACTGCTGGTGTCCCAGCCGGATACCGGAGAGCAGGCCCTGGAGATCGCGGACATGCTGATCCGCAGCGGCGGCATCGATGTCCTGATTGTGGATTCCGTGGCCGCACTGGTGCCCCGGTCCGAAATCGAGGGCGAAATGGGGGATTCCCACATGGGACTCCAGGCCCGTCTCATGTCCCAGGCATTGCGAAAACTGGCTGGTACGCTTGGAAAGACCCATACCACCATCATATTCATCAACCAGATCCGCATGAAAATCGGGGTGGTATACGGCAACCCCGAGACCACCACCGGGGGCAACGCCCTGAAATTCTATGCTTCCATGCGCCTGGAAATCCGGCGGGTCTCCCCCATCAAGGAGGGCCAGGACATCATCGGCAACCGGACCCGGGTCAAGGTGGTGAAAAACAAGCTGGCGCCGCCGTTCAAGGATGTGGAATTCGACCTCATGTACGGGGAAGGTATCTCCAGAACCGGGGATCTGCTGGATATGGGGGTGATCCTGAACATCGTCGACAAGAGCGGTTCCTGGTATTCATTTGAAGGCGAACGCATCGGCCAGGGCAGAGAAAATGTCAAAGCGTTTCTGGTGGAAAACCCGGATATTTTTGCCACAATCGAAACCCGGGTCCGCGAAGCTTTAGGCATTGCCGACGCAAATAAATCCGAAGAAGCGCCCAAAGCCGCAAAATCCAACACCTGATACCCGGAATCTTATACCTGATACCCAAATTCGGAGCATTTATATGACAGGCAACGAAGCCCGTAAACTTTTCCTGGATTATTTTAAAAACCATGATCACCAGGTGGTGAGATCTTCGTCTCTGGTTCCCCAGGACGACCCGACCCTGCTGTTTGTGAACGCCGGTATGGTTCAGTTCAAACGGGTGTTCACCGGGGATGAAAAACGCGATTACCAGCGGGCCGTGACCGCCCAGAAATGTGTCCGGGCCGGCGGCAAGCACAATGACCTGGAAAATGTGGGATACACGGCCCGGCACCACACCTTTTTCGAAATGCTGGGCAATTTTTCATTTGGGGATTATTTCAAGGAAAAAGCCATTGCCTACGGCTGGGATTTGCTCACCAACGGGTATGGGTTTGATCCGGACAAGCTGCATGTATCCATATACACGGATGATGATGAAGCCTTTGCCATCTGGCGCGACCAGGTAGGGGTGCCCGAAGACCGCATCTCCCGTCTCGGAGAGGAAGACAATTTCTGGGCCATGGGGGATACCGGGCCGTGCGGGCCGTGCAGTGAAATCCATATCGACCGGGGCGAGGCCTATGGCTGCGGCAGACCCGACTGTGCGGTGGGATGTGACTGCGACCGGTGGCTGGAGCTGTGGAACCTGGTGTTCATGCAGTTTTACAGAGACGAAACCGGCACCCTGACGCCCTTACCCAAACCCAGCATCGACACCGGTCTTGGCCTGGAACGGATTATTTCCGTGCTCCAGGATGTGCCCACCAATTTTGACACAGACCTGTTTGTGCCCATCATGGAAAAGGTAGGCGAACTTTCCGGCCGGAAACGCAAAGAATCCGACCAGGTCGAAGTGGCCATGAAAGTGATTGCGGACCACTCCCGGGCCACCGCCTTTCTGGTGTGTGACGGGGTGCTGCCGTCCAACGAGGGCAGGGGATATGTGCTGCGCCGCATCATGCGGCGGGCCATCCGGTACGGCCGGAGCATCGGGTTGACCCGGCCGTTCTTTCATGACACCGTCCAGACCGTGTTCGATATCATGGATGAGGCATATCCGGAACTCAAAGAGTCGGCCCCGTTCATTCTCAAAGTGGTGAAAAACGAAGAAAACAAATTTCTGGAAACCCTGGATACGGGCATGAAACTGCTGGAAGCCACCCTGGCCGAGCTGGCCGCCAAAGGGGACACCATGATTTCCGGAGAGGTGATTTTCCGGCTGTATGACACGTTCGGATTTCCCGTGGACATTATTGCGGATCATGTGAAAGACACGGACATCACCCTGGATCTGGACGGATTTGAAAGCGCCATGGCGCAGCAGAAAGCCCGGTCCAAGTCGGTAAAGAAATTCACCGGGGCCGGCGATGTGTACAAACCGTTGATTGCCGAGGGCGTGAAAACCCGGTTTCTGGGGTATGACCGCCTGACCACGGCGTCAAAACTGCTGATCATTGTGCAGGACAATCAGGAGCTGTCCAAAGCCAAAAAAGGGGATGTTGTAGATCTGGTTACCGCCGATACCGTATTTTACGCGGAATCCGGGGGCCAGGCCGGGGATGCCGGCGTATTTGAAAACAATGACTGCACCATCGAGATCACGGACACCTCGTCTGATCCGTCCGGACTGGTTATCCACCACGGCACCGTGACCCGGGGCCGGTGCGCCAAAGGGGATGAATTCACGCTGACGGTGGATGCGGAACGTCGCCGGAAAACCGCAGTGAACCACACCGCGACCCATATCCTGCATGCTGCGTTGAGACAGGTTCTCGGGGATCATGTGAAACAGGCCGGATCCCTGGTCACCCATGACCGGCTGCGGTTTGATTTTACCCATTTTTCCGCGGTGACGGATCCGGAAAAACAGGCCATCGAGAATTTCGTGAACCAGCGCATCCGGGAAAACCATGCGGTATCCACCCATGAAATGGCCATGGAAGAGGCGGTCCACGAAGGGGCCACTGCCCTGTTTGAGGAAAAATACGGGGACAGGGTCCGGGTGGTGGCCCAGGGGAAATTTTCCAAAGAACTGTGCGGTGGTACCCACACCCGGCGGTCCGGAGATATCGGGCTGTTCAAAATGGTGTCTGAAGGCGGCATCGCTTCGGGGGTCCGCCGCATCGAGGCGGCCACCGGCCAGGCGGCCATGGATCTGGTACATGCGGAACATCAGGCCCTGGAATCCGCGGCCGTTCTGCTGAAAACCGGCCGGACCGAGGTGCTGCAAAGGCTTGAAGCGCTGATACAGGAGAAAAAAAACCTGGAAAAGGAGCTGGCATCCATCAAGGCCCAGATCGCGTCCCGGTCCGTTTCAGACATCAATGACAGCATCCGGGAGATCAACGGGGTCCGGGTACTGTCCAAACGGGTGGAAATCGACAACCCCTCCCAGCTGCGGGATCTGGCTGATAAATTCAAGGCAAAACTGGGATCCGGGATCCTGCTTTTGGGCGCGGAATCCAATGGCAAGGCCTTGCTGATCGCCACCGTGTCCCAGGATCTGGTGACAAAGTACAAGGCCGGGGATATCGTGAAGCAGGCGGCCCAGGTGGTGGGCGGCGGCGGCGGCGGACGGCCGGACATGGCCCAGGCCGGCGGCACCCAGCCCCGGTTTCTGGATCAGGCCCTGGAAACCGTGTATCACAGCCTGAAAACCGCCTGATCTGATGCGGCTGTCCCTGCCATGACTGCGTATTTCATTCGCCGCCTGCTGCTGGTGATCCCCACGTTCATCGGCATCACCATCATGGTGTTCACCATCACCCGGTTTGTGCCCGGCGGCCCGATCGAGCGGATCATCGCCGAAACAAGGGCCATGCAGATGGGCGGGCAGGGCAGCAGCAGTACCCGGGCCGGGCCGGGCGAAGGCCAGCCCCTGTCCCGGGAGCAGATTCAACAGCTTGAAGCCTATTACGGGTTTGACAAGCCCATTCTGCACAGCTATGTGGCCTGGCTGGGCAAGGTGCTCCAGGGAGACCTGGGCCGCTCCACCCGATACCATGACCCGGTATGGGAAATGATCCGGGACCGCATGCCGGTGTCCCTGTATTTCGGGGGATTGAGTCTGGTCCTCATCTACGGGGTGTGCATTCCGCTGGGCATGGCCAAGGCGGTGCGGCACAAATCCGGATTTGACACGGTGTCCTCGGTGGTGATTTTCACAGGATACGCCATTCCCGGGTGGGTGGCCGGAGTAATGATGCTGGTGCTGTTTGCCTCCCACTGGGATGTGTTTCCCCTGGGCGGCCTGGTCTCCGACCGGTTCGACCAGATGGTACTGTTGGACCGGGTCCAGGATCTGGCCCGGCACACGGTCCTGCCATTGTTCGCCTATGTGATCGGCTCGTTTACGGTCATGACCCTGCTGATGAAAAACACGCTCATGGACAACCTGGCAGCCGATTACGTGCGTACCGCCATTGCCAAGGGCTTGTCCTTTAAAGACGCCGTGTTCCGGCATGCCCTCCGCAACAGCCTGATCCCCATTGCCACCAGTTTCGGCAACAATATCTCCATTCTGCTCATGGGATCGTTTCTCATTGAAAAGGTGTTCAATATCGACGGCATGGGACTTTTGGGATACGAATCCGTTGTGGACCGGGACTATCCCGTGGTCATGGGCATTCTGGTGATCTCCTCTCTGCTGTTCATGATCGGTAACATTTTAAGCGATGTGTGCGTGGCCATCGTGGATCCCCGGGTGCGGTTCAAATGAAACGGTTTGCCCTCAATCCGGTCACGCGGCGCAAAATCAAACGGTTTGTTTCCATCCGCCGGGGGTTCTGGTCGTTTCTGATCATCACCAGCCTGATCATGTTTTCCTTTGCCGCGGAACTGTTCATCAATTCCCGGGCCCTGGTGGTGAGATATCAGGGAACCTGGTATTTTCCCACCTATGGAAAGATGATTCCCGGCACCACGTTCGGCCTGGATTACCAGTATGAAACCGATTACCGGGAACTCAAACAGATTTTTCACCAGGCCGGCCGGGGCGATGTCGTGATTCTGCCGCCGGTCCCCTACAACCCTTATGAAAACGACCTTCGCCTCAACCAGTACCCCCCGTTTCCCCCGTCGGCAGAAGACCGTCACTTTCTGGGCACCGACAATGTGGGCAGAGACATTCTGGCCCGGCTGGTCTACGGGTTCCGCACCGCTATTTTGTTTTCATTTTTTCTGCTGGCGATCAACTACACCATCGGGATTTTCATCGGTTGCGCCATGGGGTATTTCGGGGGGAAGTTTGATTTGTTTTTCCAGAGGGTCATCGAAATCTGGTCCAATATTCCGTTTCTGTATGTCATCATTATCGTGTCATCGATTCTGGTACCCAGCTTCATGATCCTGCTGCTGATCATGGCGTTTTTCGGATGGATCAGCATCACCTGGGTCATGCGCACCATGACCTACAAGGAAAAGGAAAGAGAATATGTCCTGGCGGTGCGGTCCCTGGGGGCCTCCCATTTCCGCATCATTTTCCGGCACATCATTCCCAACACCATCTCGGTGATCGTCACCTACGCGCCCTTTGCCATCTCCAGCGGAATTGTGGCCCTGACTTCCCTGGACTACCTGGGATTCGGCCTGCCCGCGCCCACACCCTCCTGGGGGGAACTGCTCTCCCAGGGATGGCAGAACATGGAAGCCTGGTGGATCTCCGCCTCCGTGGTGGGTGCGCTGGTGGTCACGCTCATGACCGTGACCTTTACCGGCGAAGGGATCCGGGAAGCGTTCGATCCCAAACAGCACACCATTTACGAATAGCCTGATTCAGTTTTGTCAATACACCTTGCGGCGGGAAAAGCCTCTGCCCAGGACATTGAAAGTGTTTTCCGTGATCATGAACGCGTCGGGATCGATGTTGAACACAATCTCTTCGATGCGTTTGATCTGGAACGTGTTGGCTACGGTGAGCAGTACTTCCCTGTCTTCACCTGTGTATGCTCCCCGGCCCTTGAGAAAGGTGGCGCCCCGCTGCATTTTTTCTATGATCTGGTCGGCAATGGCCGGCAGGTCCCTGGAGATGATCAAAATCATTTTGCGCTGGTTGAACAGACCCATGCAGTATTCAATGGCCTGGGAAGCGATGTAGGAAGTGGCCATGGAATACAGAATGATATCGGTGTCCAGATATCCGAAACTGCCTGCGAACAGCACGAAATTAAACATGAAGTTGTAGGTGCCGATACGCAGACTGAATTTCTGGTTGAGCAGAATGGAAATGATGTCGTTGCCCCCGCCGGATCCCAGGGACCGGAAAACGATGCCGGATCCGGCCCCCACCAGGGTCCCGCCGGCCAGGGCCGCCAGCCACGGGTCGGAGATGTCGAACGTGAAGTTCACCAGGTCAAAGAAAAGGGTGAGGATACCGGCCCCGTACAGGCTGTAGTACAAAAACCGCTTGCTGATGAATTTCCATCCGATAACAAACACCGGGACGTTCAAAATCAGGTACCAGATGCCGGGGGTCAGGATGTCCGATCCGTAGTAGAACAGCAGGCCCAGACCCGAAAACCCGCCCGTGATCATGCCGTGGGGAATGATCGCCGCCTTGATGCCCACGGCCACGATCACGCTGCCCAGGGTGATCAGAAACAGGTTCCAGGGAATGGAATAGACAATATTGGTATTTGACTTCATGGGATCTTCCTCGATGATATTTTCTATGATTTTCTATGAAATGATTGCTTGTAAATCACCGATAATACGATCAGATCCCGCAAAACGCAAGCAAATTCTAAGTCCCCGATCCCCCCAAAACCCTCCAGCCCTCCGGGGGACGTGGTGCCTGGACCGTCGGATGACGCCATTCCGGGCCGGGCACCACGTCCCCCGGAGGGCGGGTCTGGAGAAGAAACTTCTTCAGGTTTCAGTTGCCGGGTTAGTAACCGGGCGCCTGCTATTTCTGGTTGTCATCCATTTTGTTCAGTTCCCGCAGAATGCCCAAAGGCGACTGGCCAAATGCCAGGGACTGAATTTTTTTCATTCGCTGGACATCATTTTCAAATTTCTTTTTCAGACGGGACTCATACGCTTCTTTGATGGTTTCCACCAGTTTGTCAAATCCGCAGGGTTTTTCCAGCACCTTGAAGGCGCCCAGTTTGGTGCATGCCACTGCCGTGTCAACGGTGGCATGGCCGGACAGGATGATGACTTCCAGAAACCGGTGGCTTTTCTTCAGGGTCTCCAGCAGCTGGACCCCGTCGATACCGGGCATCTGTAGATCTACCACCGCCACGTCAAACCGGGCTTTTTTTGACACCTCGATGGCATCTTCGCCATTGGTTGCCGGGGTGATGTCAAAGAATTTGAGTTTCAGCCGTTCAGTCAGGGCGTTGAGAAATTTTTCCTCGTCATCCACCAGCAGCAGATGAAGTTTTTCGGTTTCGGTCATGGCTTCCTCCAGAGTTTAATATGGTTTGGTATTCATGATGGTCAGTTCCAGGCCGGTATCTGTTACAGCAAACGCCGCGTTCAGGGCCTGTGCTACCTCAGCGATCCGGGGATCTGGAAAATCGGTGAGATCCACCGGCGGGTCAGGGGAAAATATCACGGTGACCCCGGATGACTGCGTGTCCTTGACTGCCAGGGTCAGTTCCGCTTTGGGATCCATTGCCCGGTACAGGGCGCTCAGTGTTTTGTATATCAGGGCCTGGAACAGAAAAGGGCTGGTGAGAATTGAGCTGTCTTCCGATGAATTTTCCAGTGGCGCTTTCAGGTGGGTTTTCCTGGCAAAACTCAGAAATCCGGTCAGCTTGACGGCCAGTGTCAGTGCGTCACTGATCCGGATATCATTGACCGGATCATCCACACTGTGGGCGAACCGGTTCATCTGCCGGATGGTGTCAAATCCCCGCTCGATCTCTTCGGCAATACTGTTGCTGCAGTTTTCCAGCAAAGACAGATCAAAGGGTTTACCCTGTTTGGACAGCTGGGTCAGGTCGTTCAGAAAACCGGCGGTCTCTGAAATGATGGCAAAAATATTTTTCAGTTCATGGGAAATGCTGGCATTCACCGATCCGAAAAACTGAAGCCCCTGCTTGTGGACCAGGTCGCTGGTGTGTGATGTCATGATTGATCTCTCCCTTTGTTATTGGTCCGGATTGAGTCGCTGCCGGATGGTATCGATCAGGGTGTCGATATTCAGCGGCTTGGCCAGAAAAATGTCATCGAAATGATCCGGCACGCCGTTTTGATCGAGGGTGCCATGTCCGGTCACAAAAATGAATTTGATGTCGGGCTGCTGATCCAGCAGTTTTTGTTTCAGGGCAAATCCGCTCATCCCCGGCATTTTCATATCCAGCACTGCAATGTCGTACCGGGTTTGGGCCGCTTTTTCCAGGGCCTGCTCTCCTGAATAGGCCACATCCGCGTCCAGCCCCCGCAAAGACAGACGTCTGGCCAGCATGTTGATGAATTTGGTTTCGTCATCCACTAGAATAATTTTCATGCTTTTTCCTCTTTTTGCATCTTGACCGGCAGGGTCACGGTGAAAATGGTTCCGATCCCTGCACTGCTTTCCACCCGGATGGTCCCCTGCAGTTTTTTGACCAGGCCGTAGGTGATGGACAGCCCCAGTCCGGTTCCCATTTTTTCTTTTTTGGTGCTGAAAAACGGCTCATGAATCCGTTTCAGGTTTTCTTCGGGAATGCCGCAGCCCGTGTCTTTGATCTCGATGCTGATTTTTTTGGGCGGCAGGTGCGATACCATGATATCCAGACAGCCATTGGCTTCGATGGCCTGAAACGCATTGTTGATCAGATTGAGCAGAATCTGCTGGAGTTTTCCCCGGTCAGTCTCGATGGCAGGGACGTTCGGTGCAATCATGGTAGTGACGTGAATCCCCTTGTACTCGGTTTCTTTTTTGTGAAAACTCAGGATGCCGTTGATCAGTTTTTCCACATTCACTGAAGAGATCTGGACATCGAACTGCCTTACAAACCCCAGCAGTTGACTGGTGATCGTGCCGCACCGGGACACCGCCTCCAGGATATCGTCCAGAAGTTCCGTGATCTCTTTGTCACTCCGGTGTTCGCCCGTATACTGATACAGATCCTTGAGATAACCGGCGGTTTCATTGATCAGGGCCAGCGGGTTGTTGATTTCATGGGCAATGCCGGCGGACAGCTGCCCGATGCAGGCCAGCTGCTGGCTCTGTTCCATTTTGAGCATGGTCTCCGCTTTGGCCTGATCGGCCAGATACAGCTGGTTCACCATGAAAGTGGAGACCAGGGTGATAATAACCATCATCACCAGGCAGCAGATTCCGATGATCCAGTTGAAGGTTTTGCCCAGATTCAGCCAGGTGCCCATGACATCGGATTTCTTTTTGTGGACCATGAGGATGAACGGGGTGGTCACCGCTTCGGTGTCGATATAGGAGTATCCAATGACAGAGGCGTTCTCTTTGTTGGTTTCCGGCGTGATCACCTGGGTGGTGTCTGAAAACGCCGGAATATTGATGGGTGCGGTCGTGAAAACTTTTCCGAAAATCGTGGAAGGGGTCTGGAGTATCCCGGAATGATTCAGCAGGAAAATATCAGTGTGCACGTTGGTCTTATACGATGACAGCATATCCATGAGCCGCTGGGTGTCCAGGGTGGCCCGGAGGAGAAAATGCCTGCTGTATGCGGTCTTGGACCTGACCGAAATGATGATGTGGGGAATGTCCCGGTATCCGGTGAACACTTCGCTGATGAAACTGTCCTGTTCAATACCCTGGGTGAACCAGGACTGGGTTTTATAGTTTTTCCCTTCCAGATTGAACGGTCCGGCATAGGCGATCTGGCTTCCGTCGGCATCGATGATGCTCAGGTCGGTGAATCCGCCGAATCCCAGCTTGAGGTTACTCAGAATTTTCGCCAGGTGTTGGTTATCGATCAACGTATAATAGGGCAGTTCGTTCACGATGAACCGCAGGGCGTTCAACCGTTCTTCAAGAAAAAACCGCATGGACCGTTTGGCATTGGAGGTGACCCGGTCGGTCTGGAGAACCAGTTCCGCATCCACGGATTTGTGAATCAACCGGTTGTTGATAAAGGTCGCCATCACCAGGGGTGACAGAGACGTGACCGCCAGAATCAGGATGCTGATGATCCAGATGCGGGGATAATTGGAAATGGTCTGAAAGGATGCCAGATGGATATTTGGCCGGTGGAACAGAAAATCCAGCCATCTTTGGTTCTTTATGATCAGCGGCTGGCGTTTCATTTTCTTTCCCCCCGGGCATGATTGAGCAGTGTGGTCAACTGATCGATGTTCACGGGTTTATGGATGAATTCACTCGCGCCCATTGCCAGGCAAGCGGTTTCATCTTCTCTGGTCCCGTGACCGGTGATGATGAATACCGGCACGGCCGGATCGATCTCCTTGATATAGGCCAGTACCTGCGTACCATATATATCCGGCAGTTTCAAATCCAGCAGGATCAGGGTGGCGGCACCGGGATTCGACCTGATCCAGTCCAGACCGGACTGCCCGTCATAACAGGCGTGACAGGTAACGCCCCGGAGAGACAGGCGCCGGCCCAGCATGTCGGCAAATTTTGTTTCATCATCGATTATTAAAATGTCAATGTGTTTCATAAATGAATATTTTATATTGACTGTTTAAAAAATTTAATTTATATCACTTTATAAAACTTATTGTTGCATTTGTAAACATTAAAATAATTAAAATTTAAAAAACTAAACACACAATCGATGAAGGACCCAAATTATGGCATTTTTCAAAAAATCAAACAAAGCACCGACGCCGGTAAAAGATCAAGCGGCCCCCGCGCCGGATCAGGATTCCGAAAACGGCCGGGCCGCTACTGAATCTGAAAAAGAATCCAATAAACGCATTGCCGTTGCCACGTATGAAAGTCAGTTTCCCGAAAAATTGTCTGCCTATGCCCTTGAGATGGCAAAGCGGATGGGTTGCGGCATCATTGCCCTGAACTGCGCCAATCTCACCCATGACATCACGGAATTTTTTTCAAACGCCCATGATGTGGCGTTTGAGGAGTTTAAAAGAAATTCTGACCGGAATATCGGGGATTTCCAGACCAAAGCCAAAGAACTGGGCCTTGAATTCGCCCATACCGTGCATTCCTCCAATATCGACAATGCCGTTTCTGCTGTCATAAAGGAGTTCGGTAAACCGGAATACATCATCACGGAAAATCAGGGCGGCATGGCCAGAGCCACAGCAAAACCCGGGGAAAAGAATCTCCATATCCTGCTGGTGGATGACAACCCAAAATTTTTGAATGCCGTGGCAGACCGCATCCGGTTGCAGGGGTATGAACCGCTCACCGCTTTAGACGGAAACAAGGCCCTGGAGATCATACAGACAAAAACGATTCATCTGGCGATCATCGACCAGCGGCTGCCGGATATGAATGGCCTGGATCTCATCGCCCGCCTCCGGGAAAAAGACAGCAACCTCGCCAGCACCCTGTTGACGGGCCATGGGGATTCAAAACTCAAGGAAGCGACAGAAGCGCTTGAATCCATGTATTTTGAAAAAGAGGATATGGGCAGTTTCTGGGGATTTTTCAGGAAATTTCTGAGCACCCTGGGGACGTCGGATGAAAAAGAACCGGTTCTGGCCCAGACATTTTGTGTTTATTCCATTGACTAAGGAGGAAATGATGAGTTTCAGGTTCATTTTCAGCATTGTGTTGATTGGTTTGGTCGCCGCGCTCTGTTTTGTTTTCCGGAAAAAGAATGAATAAATACTGACCGGAACGGGTTGACGGATGTGGATAAAATTATTGAACGGAGAAATATTTGAATGACACCGGATATGATATTGACAATGATCGTGCTTGTTTTTGTGATCTGTTTGTTTGTCTTTGAATGGGTGCGGGTGGATGTCGTGGGCATCATGATGATGGTGCTGTTGCCCCTGATGGGTCTGGTGACCCCGAGTGATGCGTTTTCAGGGCTTTCCAGTAACGCGGTCTGTTCCATTATCGCTGTGATCATCATTGGCGCGGGCCTGGATAAAACCGGGGTGATGAACAATGTGGCCAAGCCGATCATGGCTTTGGCCGGCAAGAGTGAAAACAGGATCATGCTGTTCATCGCCGGTACCGTGGCCGTTATTTCCAGCATGATGCAGAATATCGGTGCAGCCGCCCTGTTTCTGCCCGTGACCCAGCGGATTTCCAAACGCATGGGCATTCCCACGTCCCGGGTGCTCATGCCCATGGCATTCTGTGCCATCATCGGCGGTACCCTTACCCTGGTGGGGGCGAGCCCTACCATTCTGTTAAACGATCTGATGGTGATCGGCGGGGAAAAACTGGAACCCTTCGGTTTGTTTACCCAGACCCCTATCGGCCTGTGCCTGTTGGCGTCGGCTTTGATTTATTTCATGGTCTTCGGCAGGTTCATTCTTCCTTCCCAGTCGGGTGAATTCAGCCGCGGGGCCTCGGATATCCTGATTTCTGAATACCAGGGTGTCAGGAGTATTGTCGAGCTGCACGTGCCGGAAACCGGGGTGACGGGCACGCTTGATGAACTGACCATCCGGGCGAAATTTCTGGTCACGGTGATCGGGATCAGTTCCCCGACGGCTAAAACGACCAATCAGGTTCCCCGCAGTCATGACGAGATTTCCGCCAATTGTGATGTGGCGGTGGTGGGAAAATGGGAAAACATTGAAAAACTGGCGGAAGAATACGGCTGGGAGATCAAGGATGGCCTGGAGACCTTTGCCGATACCCTGGCCAACACCAATGCCGGGGTTGCTGAAGTCGTTGTCTCCCCCCGGTCCGATCTGATCGGCACGACATTGAATGAAGCCAATTTCAAAGAGCAGTACCAGCTCAATCCCCTGGTGCTGTTCAAGGGAAATAAAAAAATATACAGCGGCCTGACTTTCATTCCTCTCAGCCAGGGAGACACCCTGCTGCTTCAGGGACCCTGGGACCGGTTTCATATACTGAACAACAAACCCAAACCCAGGCCTTTG
>JAABTO010000078.1 GCA_011389835.1 Desulfotignum sp.
GTGGTGGAAAAACTGCCGCCGAATCCGCAGCAGGTTTCTTCCTCTTCGGTGGGAATATACCGGTTCCCGGATTTTTCTATGAGATCACGAGGGGCCTGGTGAACATCCATGCCCCGGCACAGATGGCAGGGGGAATGGAACGCGGTTTTCCGGCCGGGACCGGGGGCAGGGTCAATGCCCACGATATCGTTCATGAACACGGAAAACGGCACGACTTTTTTGGCAAAGGCCGCGGCTTTTTCAGGGGCATAGTCCTTGACCAGTTTGGGTACCCCGTGGGTTAGGTGAGAAGCGCAGGATGCGCACAAAGTGACAATATAATCCACATCATCGTAATTGTTGCCGTTCACGGCCATGGCATCCAGGTTCTGGAGGGCCACCGCTCTGGCGGCTGCGGTTTCCCCCATGCTGACCGCCGGCAGGCCGCAGCAGGACTGATTCATGGGAAACATCACATTGATGCCATGTTGAGCAAATCCTTTCATGGCGGCTTCCAGGTGCTGGGGATACACAAAATCCTGGACACATCCGGAAAACAGGGCAATGGTGAACCGCGGGTTTTTGACCGGTCGGTTCAGGGCCGCGAACCGATCCCGGAACGGCACCCGGGCAATGGCCGGCAGGCGCCGGAAATTGTGGTCCGACGAAAAGATCATGGGCAGGTGCCGCAGAAAACCGGTATCTGACGGCTGGCCGGACCCGCTGCCGGGCGCGGTCGGTGACGGATCCGACCGGTCCACGACCGGCTGCTGGGCCAGGTAGGCGGTGCGCAGGAGCCGGTGGAACAGTTTGCGGTTTTTGAGCACCTTTGCCAGCATCAGGCTTTGCAGGGGATGCCCGGTTTCATCCTGGATCCGGGCATGGACCTGTTTGATCAGGTGGGGCAGATCGATGCCGCCGGCGCACACCGCCTTGCAGGCCCCGCAGTTGGTGCAGTTTTTTACCAGGTTTTTCGCGTTTTCAAGGCCGTGAAAAAAATAGGTGGTGATCAGGCCGATGGCCCCGATATAGATGTGTCCCATCTGGTGGCCCCCCACCATGCGGTACACCGGGCACACATTGGCGCAGGCCCCGCACCGCACGCACTGGAGCACCTGGGAGAACTCCGGATCTGCCGCAATCCGGCTGCGGCCGTTGTCCAGGAACACGATATGCATTTCCCGCGTTCCGGTCGGGGCGATGGTGCATTCCGAAGGGCCGGTGATCCAGGTCACATAAGAGGTGATGGCCTGGCCGGTGGCGTTTTTCGGCAGGATCCGGTTGATGGTCAATGCATCGGCAATCGTGGGCAGGAGCTTGTCGATGCCCACCAGGGCCACATGCACCCTGGGCAGGGTGGTGACCAGTCTGGCATTGCCTTCGTTGGTGGCGATGCCGAGAGTGCCGGTGTCTGCCACGGCATAGTTGGCACCGGTGATGCCCATGTCCGCTTCAACAAATTTTTCCCGCAGTTCTTTTCTGGCTACTTTGACCAGGCGGTCAATTTCTGCATCTTGGTCGGTACCGGTCACATCGGAGAACAGGTCCGCCACCTGGAACCGGGATAAATGGATGGCCGGCATGACCATGTGGGAGGGGCCTTCTTTTCTGAGCTGTACGATCCATTCTCCGAGATCGGTTTCCGTGACCTCCAGACCGCTGGTTTCCAGCCATCGGTTCAGATGGATCTCCTCGGCGGTCATGGATTTGGATTTGACGATTTTTTTGGAACCGGTTTTTTTGGCGATCTCTTCAATGATGCGGTTGGCATCTTCCGCTGTCTCAGCCACGTGCACATGGATACCATGGGCGTGAGCATTTGCCGTAAATTGTTTTAAAAGGGCCGCGTTGTTCCGAATGGCCCCTGCCTTCACGTCCGCCACTTGTTGAATCAGGGCTTCCACATCCGTACCGGCAAAGGCGTTCTGTCTCGAGGTCCGATAGGCCACGGCAAAGTTGTCCATGGCCTGGCGCAGAAACCGGTTGTCCAGGGCGGTGTCCAGCCGGTGTTTATAGGATCTGAAATTTTCGGTTTTCGGCATGGGTTTATTCCCCTTCCACCAGGATGATATGCAGCTCCAGGGGACCATGGACACCGATGGCCAGGACCCGCTCGATATCCGCCGTCCGGCTGGCACCGGTGATAAAGGCGGTATAGGACCCGGTCCGGTCCGTCATGGCGGTGAGTTCGCTGACCATGGCGTCCGCAGTGGGCCGGATATCCGACACATTCAGGAGAGCCACATGCACCTCGCACAGCATGGTGGCCAGCCGGGTCTCCTCGCTGTCTGAAGCCATGACCAGGGTGCCGGTGTCGGCAATACCGTAATCCGCCCAGGTCACCCCCATATCGATACCGCCGGGATAGTCCCGCATCCCGTTCTGAAGCAGATGGATGTTACCGGCAGTGTCACAGGCCTGAGACAGATACTGAAGATCCGCTGTCCCCAGATTCGGGGCCGCCATTACCCGGGCAGGGGCTTCTTTGGCCCCGGCAGATGCCAGCCGGGTATTTGACATCTGGGGCGTCATGGGAGCTTTGTCCTGCAGCAGGCTTATGGCCCGGTCAAACGCCTCAGCCCGGGATGCCGCCTGATGCACCAGGGCCGATACCAGGGTCGCTTTTTGTGAAAACAGGGCGGCTAAATCGTTCATATCAGAAAAAACTCCTTTGATCGGTTCCAGGCCGTTTCACCGTTACCCGAAAAATACGCCCGGCAGCCAGGTGACCAGAGACGGGAACAGGCACAGCAGGCCGATACTGATGAGCTGCAGCACGACAAAAGGCATGATCCCCCGGTAAATATGCATCATGGTAAATTGAGACGGCGCCACACCCTTAAAGTAAAACAGGGCATACCCGAACGGCGGGGTAAGGAACGACGTCTGGAGGTTCACACACAGCAGCAGGGAAAACCACAAAGGATCAAATCCCAGCTCTATGGCAATGGGCAGAAAAATGGGCACCGTCACCAGCAGGATGGCGGCCCAGTCAATGAACATGCCCATGATGAACACGATGAACATCATAATGAACAAAACAATCCACTGGTTCATGCCCGAACCGATGAGCAGATCCGCCACCACATCCCCGCCGCCCATGCTCAGAAAAACGGCGGAGAAAAACTTGCCGCCGATGAACAGCATCATGACCATGGAGGTTGTTTTCAACGTGGCATAAGCACTTTCCTTGAGCACGGTCCAGTTGAGCTTTCTGTTGAAAAGGGCCAGAAGTACGGCACCAAACGCCCCCAGGCCGGCGGCTTCCGTGGGGGTGGCCACCCCGCCGAGAATGGTTCCCATGACCGCCAGGATCAATGCCAGGGGTGGGATCAGAGATTTCAAGGTCATGGCCCATTTCTGGCCGGCGGTATACCCGGATGCCTCGTCTTTTGAAATAGGGGGGCCGAGTGTCGGGTTGATATTGCACCGGATGATGATATAGGAAAAATAGAGCCCTGCCAGCAGCAGCCCCGGAAAGATGGCGCCGGCAAACAGATTGCCCACAGATGTTTCCTTCATGCCGGTGAGTCCGCCGTACACCACCATCATAATGGAGGGCGGAATCAGAATACCCAGGGTGCCGGAAGCGCAGATAATACCTGCGGTCATTTCTTTCTGGTAGCCCTTGCCCATGAGGGCCGGGGTAGCCAGCAGCCCCATGGCCACTACCGATGCCCCGATAATCCCGGTGGTGGCGGCAAACACCGTACACACCAGCACCACTGCCAGGCCCAGGCCGCCCTTGATACTGCCCAGCACCACGTACATGGATTCAAACAGAGCTTCAGACACTTTGGATCTGTCCAGGAGCTGTGCCATGAGAATAAACAAGGGGATGGCCACCAGGGTGTAGTTTTCCATCAACCCCCAGGTATTGTTGATAAACATCTCAAACAGCATGGGGATATTGAACCCGTTGTCGATCAGGCCGAACAG
>JAABTO010000079.1 GCA_011389835.1 Desulfotignum sp.
GTCCGTATAAAAATGTGGTGGCCTCAAATCCCCAGGTGGTAGGTGCATTGAACACATACCGCATGACCACTTCATATACCACGATGATCAGCAGCGGATATACGAGAAAAGAGGTCACATCCCCCTGTTTGCGGATGAAGTTTTCCAGATTGTTTGCTAACGATGCCAACATCTTGGTTTCCTTTTACTGAAAATGAATCAAAAAAAAACAGTGAAGGTCCGGCAGCCTGTGTTATATCGGAACGGTTAAATGACCGGGCTGCCGGACGTTTCTGTGGTTTCGGTTTTTACATCAGCTCAAAAAACAGATCCGGCTTATTCATGGATCTGGCCGCTGATATAGGTTTCATACGGCCAGGGGGTTGCTCCGCCGCGCTCTTTGCGCCAGTCTGCATAATCTTCGATCAGCTGGTCCTGGGAATCCAGAACTTTCTTGGCATCCGGGAATTTTGCCTTGATAGAGTCCATATACTCTTTGGTGGTTTTCCGGAACTCGATAAGGGTTTCTTTGTCCATGTGGACAAACTCCACTTTTTCCTTGAACAGCTTGATGGCTTTGGCGTTCAGATTGTTGATCCAGCTGTAACTCCACAGCTGGGTTTCCTTGGCAGCGATATCAATGATCCACTTCAGGTCTTCGGGCAGCTTTTCATAGGCATCTTTGTTGAAAAACAACGCGCACTGGATACCGGGCTGATGCACGCCCGGCTGAATCACGTACTTTGTGACATCATCGAATCCCATGGGATAGTTGATGGCCGGAGAGGAGAATTCCGCTGCATCGATCACGCCCCGCTCCAGGGCCAGGTAGACTTCGCCGCCGGGAAGGGGAGACACGGATGCGCCCAGGTTGTTCATAATGTCCATGAACCAGCCTGGCGTACGGATTCTCATGCCTTTGAAATCTTCCATACTGGTGGCTCTTTTATTGGAGGAAAGTCCCATTTCCTGACCGCACTGGCCCCCGGGGAGGGCAAACAGGTTGAACTGCCCATAAATTTCCTGCATCATCTCCACACCGCCTCTTTCATAGAGCCAGATATTGTAGAGCTCCGCATCCAGGCCAAAGGGGACAGAGGCCAGTGCCACAAACGCCTCGTTTTTGCCTTTCCAGTAACCGGGCCAGTCATGACCCACTTCAGCTGCGCCGGTGCTTACGGCATCAAAACTCTGCATGGCAGGTACCAGTTCTCCAGCGGAAAACGGCTTGATATCCAGACGGCCGGCAGAAGCCAGACGGACACTGTCGGCAAAATGGGATGCAATATCATAGAACAGAAGTCCTTTAGACCAGGGCATGACCATCTTCCAGCGAATTTTTTCATCCGATGTCTTGAATGAGATCCGTTTCGCTTCCTTTGCCCGGGGATCTTCTCCGAATTTTTCACGTTTGGCATGGGCAGTGCCGCAGATAAAGACTACTGCCATCAGAAGGGTTACCACTATGCTTAATGCTTTTTTCATGCGTTCCTCCATCTTTTTAAAAAAATTGTGATTGTTCACACGCTGTCTCCAGATATTGCCTGAGATGGTTTTTTGCCTCCTTTCCCGGATCGGTCTTAAAGGTATTCCGGTAAGTCCAAAATGGTCATTTTATTGTTTTATGCTGCAGGCCTTCTTGGTAGTACCAACACTAAAATCCATATGAATCGCTTTGTCAAGAAAAAAATAAAATTTGTTTGTTTTTTGTCAAAAAGTCTGATATACGATGCTATATTCTGAAAAAACAGGTGTTTATGTTTTTTAATGGGTGCGTGCCAATAGCGGCGTTACCATGAAATAATCATTTGACAACACCGGAAATTTACAAGATGATAGATTGGTAGTACCATAAAACAAAAGAGGTGCCTATGATCCCCCGGCCCATCCAGGATGCGCTCCAGAAAATTGTGGGGCCCCAACATCTGCTCACGCAGAAAGAAGACATGCTCACTTATTCCTATGATGCCGCAGTGCTGGATCCGGTGATGCCTTCCGCTGCCGTCATCCCTGAAAACACGGCCCAGCTCGGCGAAATCATCGCCCTGTGCCATGAAAACACGATTCCCATCACGGTCAGAGGGTCAGGCACCAATCTGTCCGGCGGCACCATTCCCCAGTCATCCGGGATCGTGATTCTCACCGGCCGGATGAACAACATCATTGAAATCAACGAAGCAGACATGTATGCCGTGGTGGAACCCGGCGTTGTGACGGCCACCCTGGCGGCGGAAGTGGAAAAGCGGGGGCTGTTCTATCCCCCGGATCCCGGGTCCATGGCGGTGTCCACCATCGGCGGGAATGTGGCGGAAAATGCCGGGGGACTGCGGGGACTCAAATACGGGGTGACCAAGGATTATGTCATGGGGCTGCGGTTTTTTGACAGTCAGGGAAATTATATCAAAACCGGATCCAGAACCGTGAAATGCGCCACAGGGTATAATATCACCGGCCTGATGGTCGGCTCGGAAGGCACCCTCGGGGTCCTGGATCAGGTGATTCTCAAACTCATCCCGGCCCCAAAGGCCAGGCAGGCCATGGTGGCGGTGTATGACACCATTGAACAGGCCTCGGAAACCGTGGCCGGCATTATTTCCGCACGCATTGTGCCGGCCACCCTTGAATTTCTGGACAATTTCACCATCCGGGCTGTGGAGGATTTTTCAAAAGCGGGGCTTCCCACGGACGCGGCAGCCCTGCTGCTCATCGAGGTGGACGGACATCCGGCCGTGGTGGCCGAAGAAGCCGAACAGGTAAAAGCCTTGTGCCTGAAAATGGGGGCACGGACCATTGACCAGGCAAAAGATGATGCCCAGCGGGATAAAATCTGGGCGGCCCGGCGCGCGGCCCTGTCCGCCCTGGCCCAGCTTAAACCCACCCTGGTGCTGGAAGATGCCACGGTTCCCAGAAGCAAAATTCCGGACATGGTTCGGGCCCTTCAGGATATTGCCAAAAAATACCGGATCGATATCGGTACCTTCGGCCATGCCGGGGACGGTAACCTTCACCCCACCATCCTCACGGACCGCAGAAACAAGGAAGAGTTTCACCGGGTGGAACAGGCCATTGAAGAGATCTTTGACAAGGCCCTGGCCATGGGCGGCACCCTGTCCGGAGAGCACGGCACCGGCATTGCCAAGGCCCCGTTTCTGGAAAAGGAAGCCGGATATTCATCCATCCTGTTTTCCCGACGTCTTCGGGCGGCACTGGATCCCAAAAATATTTTAAACCCTGGTAAAATTACCGGAGTATAATCGATAATGGCGGACATGAAAGAACTGGCAAACCTGGTAAAGGAACTGGAAGACCAACTGGTGAGCTGCACTCGCTGCGGCATGTGCCAGTCGGTCTGTCCACTCTTTGAACAGACCCGGAAGGAAGCGGATGTGGCCCGGGGTAAACTGGCCCTGCTTACCGGGCTCATGGATAATATTTTCACGGATCCGGACGGGGTGAACAAGCGGCTGAACCAGTGCCTGCTGTGCGGGTCCTGTGCTGCCAACTGTCCTTCCGGAGTCAATGTGGTGGAAATTTTCATCAAGGCCCGGGCCATTTTGGCGGAATACAAAGGCCTTTCCCCTGCCAAAAAACTGATCTTCAGAAAACTGCTGGCCCACCCGGGCCGGTTCGATACCCTGTTGGACTGGGCCGGCCGGTTCCAGGGTGTTTTCACCAGACCGGATGCCAACGCCCAGGGCACTTCCTGCGCCCGCCTGGTCTCACCGTTGCTGTCTCACCGGCACTTCATGCCCCTGAGTACCACCCCGTTTCACAAAACCCTCCCGGTAAAAGGATTGACAACAACCGGTTCCGGACCCCGGGTCGCGATGTTCACCGGGTGCCTGATCGACAAAATTTTTCCCAATGTGGCCCATGCGTCCCTGAAGGTGCTCTCCCATCACGGCGTGGGTGTGACGATTCCTTCAGGCCAGGGGTGCTGCGGCATACCATCCCTGGCATCCGGTGACCGGGACAGTTTCACCCGGCTGGTGGATCACAACCTGGCGTTGTTTGAAAAACAACCATTTGATGTGCTTGTGACCGCCTGTGCCACCTGTACCTCCACCATCAAAAAACTCTGGCCTTCGGTGTACAAAAATCCGTCCCCCGGCATGCAGAAAAAATTGACAACTCTGTCTGAAAAAACCATGGATATTAACCAGTTTCTGGTGGATCAGGTGGGCATCGAGCCCCTTGAAGGCTTTTTTGAAGCATCAGAAAAAGAGATCGTGACCTATCATGATCCCTGTCATCTGAAAAAATCGCTGGGGGTGGCGGACCAGCCCCGGCAGGTCATCCGTGCCGCCGGCTGCCGGCTGAAGGAAATGACCGGATCAGACAAATGCTGCGGCATGGGCGGCAGTTTCAATATTTACCATTATGACCTGTCCAGCAGCATCGGCATTCTTAAAGAAAAAAATATCGAAGCCACCGGCTGTACCACTGTTTCCACCGGATGTCCGGCGTGCATGATGCAGATATCCGATATGCTGGGAAAAGCCGGATCTCCTGTGAAGGTCCGGCACCCCATGGAGCTGTATGCCCGTGCCCTTGAAAAACACACCCAATAAAACCCATCAACCTGAAAGGAGAACAACATGGAAATCAAGGAACCAGAGATTACCAGAAAAGATGTGCTGATACTGGATGATGATGATTTCTGCAAGGAAAATGTCTGCATCGTGACCGGGTGCGGTACCGGTATCGGCCGGGCAGTGTCCATTGCCGCGGCAGTCAACGGTTTGACAGTGGCCGGGTTGGATATCAATGACACGGAAGGGGAAAAAACCGTGAAAATTGCCCGGGCTTTGGGCGGGAATGATTTTACATTCATCAAAACCGATCTGACCGATGATGACCAGGTGCGGGCTGCGGTGGAAAAGGCGGCCGGTTTGGGTCAAATCCGGTACCTGGCCAATATCGCCGGGATCCAGCACATCGATGCAGTAGAAAACTTTCCCATGGAATCCTATGATCTGATGCAGAAACTCATGCTCAGGGCCCCGTTTTTCCTATCCCAGCTGGTGATTCCCCATATGAAGCAGGCCGGGGCCGGCGCCATTGCCAACATGGCATCGGTTCATGCCCATATCTGTACCAAAAACAAACCGGTCTACAACATCACCAAATTCGGGCTCCGGGCCTTGAGCCAGTCTATTTCCGCTGAAGGCGAAGGCAGGATCCGGTCTTTTACCATCAGCTCCGGGTTTGTCAAAACCCCCCTGGCATTGAATCAAGTGGCGGCCCAGGCCGAGCAGCGGGGCATCACACCCGAACAGGTAGTCACTGATGTCATGATGGGGGCCTCCCGGGTCAAAGAGATGATGTCTCCGGTGGAAGTGGCCAATTTGTTTGTTTTCGGGTTCTCTCGTTTTTCAAAATATTTGGTGGGTGGAGATTTGCTGTTCGACGGCGGGATGGTCCTGACATATTAGGCATGTGTTTGAATGCGATTAAAAATATCTTGATAAACACGGTGGAATAATGGATAATCGATGGCTTTAATTATGAACCCATAACGCCTGAAAGGTCTGTTAAACAGGATTATGACCATACCCATCAAGCCCATAAAACCCAAACGTATTTCAGATCAGGTGTTTGATCAGATCCGGGAACTCATTTATAGAGGGAAGCTCAAACCCGGTGAGAAACTGATGACGGAAAGGGAACTGGCCCAGGCCATGAATGTGTCCCGAACCACCATCAGAGATGCGATCCAGCGCCTGGTCACCATGGGCCTGATCACCCAGAAGCAGGGACAGGGGACTTTTATAAAACCCATGGAGGCGTTACAGGAAAATCCCCTGGCAAAAGCCATGGAATCCCAGTCCGCTTCCCTGGTGGACCTGCTGGAGGTGCGGCTGGGACTGGAATGCAATGCCGCCGCCCTGGCGGCCCAGCGGGCCGATGAAACCGATATCAAGGCCATGCATCAAAGCATCGACGAGATGCAGCATGAAGTGAATTCAGGACGGCTGGGAACGGAAGCAGACACCGGGTTTCACATGGCCATCGCCTATGCCGCCAAAAATCCGCTGCACATCCTGATCATGCGAAATTTTTACGATTATCTGTTCCACGGCATCCGGGAAAATCTGACCAGTCTGTACGAGGACCCGGAAAACATTCAAAAGATTCTGACCCAGCACCGCGCTATTATGGATGCCATCACCTCCCGGGATCCGGATAAAGCCTATACTTCCATGAACACACATATCGCTTTTGTCAGGGATTTTTTTAAAAACAAAAAAATGTAAAGGGTTTCAAACCCTGATTTGATTCTTTTCAAATCAAATTTCTGTCAGTGTTATCCGTCATTCCCCTTGACTTCAAATCTTCAATAAGTTACATGTAACAGTAGCAGGTAACAGGATCAGGAGATTAAACATGAGTGTAGCAAAAAGGGTTCAAAAGCATCGGGAAGCTTTGCGTGCCATGGGTCTGAGGCCTTTGCAGATTTGGGTCCCTGACACCCGGCGCAAAGGATTTGCTGAAGAATGCCGCCGTCAGTCCAGATTGATCGCCAATGATCCCCATGAGCAGGAAGTGATGGGCTGGATCGAAGCGGTTTCTGAATCAGACGGCTGGACAGCCTAGCATGGGCCGGGGGGATCTGATATCCGTCATCGTTCCAGGCACGTATGGAAAACCAAGACCGGCAGTGGTCATACAATCTGATCTTTTTGATGAACACCCATCCATCGTCATTCTTCCGGTCACATCTACCCTTCGGGATACGCCGCTTTTCCGGATTCGCATCGAACCGTCATCTGAAAACGGTCTGCAGTCAGTATCTGAAATCATGATTGACAAAATAACGACAATCCCGCGAAAAAAAGCCGGCCCAGTATTCGGGCATCTTGAGGACCGTTACATGATATCCATAGAAAGGTTAGTGCCGGTTTTCCTGGGTATCGCATGAAAATCAGGTGCTTTTTTTCCTGCGCCTTTTGAAATGCCATGCATGACTGACTTCGCCCCGTAATCACAATACGTCATCCTATGGTGTCAAGGCGCGATATGGCCATGGCTGCAAAAGTCGGCAAACCGCGCCAGCACCTGACCCGCCTCGGGCGTATCGGTCACCTGCGCTTGCACCCGTTCCGGATCTTTGCCCAGGGCCTGTATCACCGGCGACATGTTGCGGATGTACCCGGCCATGATGTCAGGGGTGTATTCCGGGTGAAACTGCACCCCCCAGGCAGCGCGGCCCAGGCGGAAGGCATGAAGGGGTTCATGGGGGTTTTCCGCCAGAATCACCGCCCCGGGTGGCAGGGTCAGCACGGTCTGGGAATGGCAGGTATGGGCGTTGAAAACCGGGGGCAGTCCATGGAGTAAAGGATCTGACAGGGCATCGGCGGTCAGAGAGATGGGTGTGGTGCCGATCTCCAGGCCGTCGGGGTGAAAATCCACCTTCCCGCCCAGGGCCTTTGCCAAAAGCTGATGACCGTAACAGATCCCCAGAACCGGGACCCCGGCCGTCACCACCGGGGTCAGCCAGACCTCCAATGCCAGGCTCCAGTCCAGATTCTGGGTGACCATGGCATGGGAGCCGGCGATCACGGCCCCACTGAAAGTACCGGGTTCAGGCAGCGGCTCGAATGCCGGGGCATTGACCACCCGGACCTGATCCTCACCCACGCCCAGGCCCTGTCGGATCCAGTCTTCAAAATCACCGAATGACCCGATAAGGTCGGCAAACGTATCCCCGGTCTTTACAATCAGAATTTTTGGTTGCTTCATGATGTCAGCCGGCCACCTCTTTTAAAATGAGATCTTCTATGGCATCCAGAATTCCCAGGTGCCGGGTGATGTAAAACCGCACGTGGGGATGCTTGTGCCGGGCCGTTTCAACCGCCCGGGGGATATCTGTCTGAACATGGCTGCCGGCTGAAATGAAAAACGGAAAGATCACCATCTCATCCACCCCGCTGTCCGCCAGTTCCTGGATCACCGTTTCCAGTGACGGGTCGCAGAATTGCAGAAATGCATGCACCACCTGCTCAATCGTATGTGAATCATCGGTTTTGACCTTGTTGTCCAGTTTTTTCGCCAGGGCAGCCACCTCTGCGGCGGACGCTTTCTGACGGCTGCCGTGTGCCGCTATAATCAACGTTTTCAAATCAAGCTCCTGTCATTTGTATGCATTCTTTGGGGTCGTTTACGATTGGCAGTGCCATTTAATTTTTATGGGTTATGGGAACAAATCCGCTGTCAGTGATGATCTTTCGGGCCGGTCCACTGTGCAGATAGGTCAGAAACGATTTAATGGTTTTTGACATGCGGTCGGCATTGACGTACAGAAAAAGGGTCCGTTCCAGTGCCGTTCCGGCGTCATGGCCGGTGATCGCTACCGCTTTGACTTCATGATTGAGATACGCTTTGCTGACATAACCGATGGCGTATCGGTTTTCAGCCACTGCCCCCAGAACGCCGCTGTTGGAAAATACCTGGGTGTAACCGGATGCCGGCGAGGCATCATTCAGGAGCACCTGTTCCCACACTCTGCAGGTGCCTGATTCTGTCTGTCTCAATACAGTTTGAATATTCGAATCGGTCCAGCCGTATGATTTCCAGGAGGATATCTGTCCGGAAAAAATATGTCTGAGGTCCGTGACCGATAGTTGATGGACGGGATTGGCCGTATTCACAATCGGGACGATTCTGTCACGGCAGACAGGAAACGCTTTCAGAGTAACCCCGTTTTTTTCAGCTTCCTGAACGATCTCTGGTGAAGCCGGAACAGATGAGGCGGCCAGATCACATGTATTTTGAATCAGTGCCGTGATCCCGGCCAGAGAACCAATGGGCTCGATAAGGATCTGTTCGTGCCCCGGTTTTTGATAATCGGCTGCCAGCCTTTCCAGCATGGGTGCCATGGTGGTGGAGCCTTTGATGACCATCTGTTCGATGGGCGAAGATGAACAGCCAGACAGTTGCAGGCAGCAGGCAGCAAACAGAATGCCGATAATATGTTTGGACCAGGATTTCATGAAACCTCTCTTTCCTAATCTGACTTGAAAACAGGCCAAAAATTTGTTTTATGGCACAGACCGAATAGCACAGGGGTTTTTAAAAGACAAGATTGAAAAAGAACGGTTTTTATGAGCAGTTCGCCAAATATGGCGTCTGATAGTATGGCGTATAATAATGATTTGTCGGCCCGTTATCGACACTTATTCAAATCTAACCAAGGTCCAATAAGGTCCTATTGATTGTCGGATATTCTGCTTCCCAATTTTGTCCTGATCAAAGATATTTACAATCTGCCGTTTGCAGGCCACATTCATAAGTTTATTGGTCAGCGGATCAAGGCATAACCCATCACAGAAAGCCACATCCGAAAACATTACCCGGAAAAAACAAGGGACAAGAAAGCAACTCAATGATCGA
>JAABTO010000330.1 GCA_011389835.1 Desulfotignum sp.
TGACCTCTTTGATTCTGTGCTTTTTTATTCCGGATGCCCTGTATCAGACCATTGTCGATGCCGTGCATGCCATTGGTGGAGGACTGCAATGACACCGTTTAAGACCATTCCAAACGGCGGGCGGACCCCGCGGGCCGATATTCCCCATCTGAACTTTGAGGCCTTCCGCGGTCAGGCCCTGGATATCGTGAAAAACGGCGGCAAAGTGGTACAGTTTTTTGCCTATCAAGACCAGGGAAACCTGAAGTTTCTGGCCGTGCTGCGTACTGATGAACTGGTGGCGGCCGGATGTGATGCGCCCGACACCTGGCCGTCATTGACCTGTGAGTGTGAACCGTTTCACCTGTTTGAGCGGGAGATGGCCGAACAGTTCGGTATCCGTCCGGAAGGTCACCCCTGGCTCAAGATGGTGCGGTACCACAAAAATTTAAGGGATAAACCGGACCTGTTCGGCAATGACTACACCAAAGATATTCCGGGCAACTATGATTATTATCAGGTGGCAGGGGACGACATCCATGAAGTGGCCGTGGGGCCGGTGCATGCCGGCGTGATCGAGCCCGGCCATTTCCGGTTCAACTGCATTGGTGAGCGGGTCCTGCACCTTGAGATTCAGCTGGGGTACCAGCACCGGGGCGTGGAAACCCTTCTGAAGAATGTGACCCCCAAACGCCTGCCGTTGCTGACGGAAAACATTGCCGGGGATACCACCATCGGACACGGGCTGTGCATGGCCCAGGCCGTGGAAGCCCTGGCCGGTCTTTCCGTGGACGACGGGGGAAAAATCATCCGGACCATTGCCCTGGAGCTGGAGCGCCTGGCCAACCATATCGGGGACTTAGGCGCCTTGTGCATGGATGTGGCGTTTCTGCCGCCGGCCAATTATTTCGGCCGGATCCGGGGGGATTTTCTGAACCTGTCCCTGCTGCTGTGCGGGAACCGGTTCGGCAAGGGCCTGGTCCGGCCCGGCGGGGTGCGGTTCGACCTGAATGATGAGGTCCGCAGCATTCTGAACGACCGGATACTGGAACTCAAACCCCAGGTGGAACATGTGCTGGACCTGATATTCGGGGCCTCCACGGTCCGGGCCAGGTTTGAGGGATGCGGCCGGGTGAGCACCGAAGATGCCGGGCACCTGGGGCTTGTGGGACCGGCCGGTCGCGCCAGCGGCCTGGCCTATGATGTGCGGCGCTGGTTTCCCACCGAACATTACGCGTATCTCAAGGTGCCGGAAAACCCCAAACCGTCCGGGGATGTCTTTGCCAGGGCCCTGGTGCGGCGGGACGAAGTGCTCCAGTCTCTTGAAATGATCCAGTCGCTGATCGACCGGCCCGTGACCACCCGGGTGGTGGACGGGACCCTGCCGGCCCTGCCGCCGGACTGCCTGAGCGTCACCTTGAACGAAGCCTGGAGAGGCGAGGTGTCCCATGTCCTGCTCACCGATGGGGCAGGGGGCATTCTGCGGTACAAGGTCAAGGACCCGTCCTTTCACAACTGGAACGGCCTGGCCATGGCGTTGCGGGATACGGGGATTTCGGATTTCCCCTTGAACAACAAGAGTTTCAACCTGTCTTACTGCGGGTTTGATCTGTGATGATCAACAGGCCGGTCATTGTTTTGCCGGCCGGACCCTGGAGATGGTTTTTTTGCATTTACCGAATAAAGAGAGTTTGCCACCATGCTCAGCGTATTGAAAAACCGGTTTGAACAAGGCTACCGCACCTGTAATTATCCCAAAGAGAAACCCGCAGTCTTCCCCCGGTACCGGGGACGGCCCGATATCAATAAGGATGCGGATCCTTCCGTGGTCCAGGCCTGTGCCGATGCCTGTCCCCAGGATGCCATCGATGCGGCCAATAAAACCATCGACATGGGACGGTGCGTGTTCTGCGGGACCTGTGAGCGGGTGTCGGAAAAGACCTTTGTCTCTTTTACAGGTGATTTTGAAATTTCCACGGCAAACCGCCTGGATCTGATTACCGACGGGACACTGCCGGATCTGGCCCGGCATTCAAAACAGCATTTCAAGAAACTGTTCGGCCGGTCCCTGCAGCTGCGCCAGGTGTCGGCGGCCGGGTGCAACGCGTGTGAAGCAGACCTGAACGTGCTGGCCACCCCGTTTTTCGACCTGGCCCGGTTCGGTATCAATTTTGTGGCCTCTCCGCGCCATGCCGATGCCATTGTGGTCACGGGACCTGTGTCCAGGAACATGAAAACCGCATTGCTTCAGACCTATGAAGCGGTTCCCGAACCCCGGGCGGTGATCGCCGTGGGCAGCTGCACCATCATGGGCGGGCCGTTTTACGGCAGCCCCGAGGTCGCGTCCGGTCTGGAAAGCATCCTGCCGGTGGACCTGTTCATCCCCGGGTGTCCGCCCCATCCATTGACCAATCTCCACGGGTTCTTGACATTTTTTAAATAGTTCTTGCATGCAAAGACGACATTCATCGGTCAGACGGCTGGGTCATCTTCTGTTGCTGGTACTGGAAAAGCAGTCGATAGTTCTTGTTTTGAAATGAGTGCTTATGGTATGGTCATAAAATTTAATGCTTTTTTCAAAGCAGTTTTTGAAAAAAGCCTCCTTTTATGACAACCCATAAGAAAGGCACGACAATGAATCAGTTACAGCAATTGGCAGACCGAATCATCAGCCGTGTGAACGTGAACCTGGATGAGTTTGGATTTGATACTGAACCCTTTGTGATCCATGCGCTGGATCATGAAAAAATGCTCAAATTTTACGCATTTTACGGCATCACCTCCCAGCATCCCATCTATTTTCATTTCAGAAACTCCAATATTGCCGGCAGTTATTTTCTTGGCAAATGTTACGTGGGTCGCTCCGCCATCTATAAAAGCGATATCCGGGGAGACGAACTCAAGCGCGAAGGAGACAACATCCGGTGCGCCAAGGCCATTCCTCTGGTGGAAGATGAAGTGATCACCATCCGGGACAGCCTGTTGTACAAAACCCTGGTGCACAGCAACTCCCACAATCCGGAAAGCCCGGAAGAGTTCGGCATCCGGAACACCATTTCCACTCATTATGTCAACATCCACGGGTCCACCCTCGAGGGGTGTTTTTTAGGCCCCTTTGCCACGG
>JAABTO010000331.1 GCA_011389835.1 Desulfotignum sp.
TTCAGGAAATTGTCCTTTTGAAAAGCAGTCAGCCCATTCCGGCAGATCCAGACCGGCGGTAAAATGGTCCCCTCTGGCATACAGCACCCCGCACCGAAGCTCCGGGTTCCGGTGCAGCTCGCCATAGGCGGCGCTCAGTTCCCGATACAGGCCCAGATCAAATGCATTGCGCTTTTCAGGCCGGTTCAACCCCATGAGCAGCACATGGCCCCGGGTGTTCACGATCAGCTTGCTGTCTGGGGTCCTGTCTTCTGCTGACATAGGTTCAGTACCCATTTTCTGTTGCCTCCTTGAAATACACACCGGTTTCATTTTTATTACAACCGCCGGATACATACCATTTTCCTACTTCAGATACAATGGGTTGACAACCCAAGCAGCCTTTTTCCCCGGTTTGCGGGCATGACATGGGTGCTGGTTGAACATCCCGGCATTGCATCTGCTGTAAAAAGGCGGTATATTGAGATATTCAGTAAAAATACCTGTAACCCATTTCATCATAGAGGACAACACCCATGAAAGAGGCACTTTTGACCACGGCCCAACAACTTGAGCCGCCGGCTGAAACAGCCGTCCGGGAATTTGAAGACAAATGGGAACAGATCGCCGCCGCAGGCACCCGGCAGCTCATGGCCAGGCCGGACATTGAAAAACTGGTGGGCCCGGGCAATGAACAAATGGCTGAAGATAACAACCGCAATTTTCCCCGGTTCATGTTATCGTTGTTTTCCGATTACCAGCCCGCCGTGTTTGTGGAAACCGTGCTCTGGGTATTCAGGGCCTACCGGTCCCATGGGTTTCAAACCACTTACTGGGCCGCCAATCTCAACATCTGGGTGGACCTGCTGCAAAAAGAACTGTCTGCCGATGCATGGACACAGATTTATCCCTTCTACAACTGGCTGATCGTCAACATTCCAACGTTTACCGCAGTCACCGATACCGATCTGGCAACATCTGTTTCAGACAGCCCGGATCACCTTCATGGTGAAGGAACACAGAAATGATCACCAAGGCGTTGTACCAGAACTACCTGACCCTGCTGTTAGAGGGAAACCGCCGGGAATGTGCCCGTATCGTGCAGCAGCTGCTGGACCGGGATATCGAGATCAAGACCCTGTATGCCGACCTGTTTCAAAAAAGCCTGTACGAGGTGGGCCGGTTATGGGAATGCAACCGGATCTCGGTGGCCAAAGAACATCTGGTGACCGCCATCACCGAAGGGTTGCTGAACCTGGTCTATCCCCGGTTGTTTGACAGAGCAGTCTCCGATTCCGGGAATGACAGAAAAGTGGTGATCTCCTGTGCTGCCAACGAATTTCACCAGGTGGGCGGCAAAATGGTGGCAGACATCTTTGAACTCAACGGCTGGGACAGTCAGTTTCTCGGGGCCAACACTCCGGTGGACCAGATGCTGGCCCATATCCAGGATGAAAAGCCCGACCTGGTGGGTCTGTCTGTAAGCGTCTACTTCAACATGCCGGCACTGAAAGCCGGACTGGCGGCCATCCGGGGAAATTTTCACCACCTGGACATCTTTGTGGGGGGACAGGCCTTCAACTGGGGCGGCACCGAGATCATCAATCAGTATTCTGGAACGGCGTATGTCCCGTCCCTTGACCAGCTCACCCCGCTGATTGCGGCATGAAAAAAATGATGTCGAATACCGGTCGGCAGCCTGTTCTGCATTACCTTGTCTACCAGGCGCCTGTGCTGTTTCTGGTTCTGGATCGACAGGGCATCATCCAGCAGATCAACCGGTTCGTATCCCGGCTGCTGGGCCCGGATATCGTGGGGAAACCGTTTGATGACATCCTCATCGATTTTCATCACGCCTTTCGCCTGGACCATGCCGCTGCCAGTTCCGATACGATTCATCTGCTGGATTTTGACATGCTGTCCGGGAATGCTCAGACCTATCACTGCCTGTTTTATTCATTCGATGATCAGATCCTGGTCTTCGGACATCTGGATCTGGATGAAATAGAAGCATTGAGCAGTGATCTGCTGGCAGTCAATCAGGAGCTGAACAACCTGACCCGGGAGCTGAACAGGAAAAACCGGGAACTGGGCCGGGCCAATGAAAAAATCAAGGCTCTTTCGCGCACCGATTATTTGACCAGTCTGGCCAACCGGGGCTATTTCTCCGAACGGATCGAACAGATGATCTCCCTGGCGGTCCGCAAATCCCGTCCCCTGTCCCTGATCATGACCGATATCGACCAGTTCAAAACTATCAACGACACCTATGGCCACGATGCCGGAGACCGTGTGCTTCAGGGATTTGCCGACCTGATGAAAACCAGCACCCGCACCGAAGACCTGGTGGCCCGTTTCGGCGGGGAAGAGTTCATTATCCTGCTGCCCCTGACAGACATCTGTGAAGCCCATGCCTATGCGGAACGGATCCGGCAGGCCCTGCCCGAAAAAGACCTGCTGCAGAACGGTCATCCCATTTTTGCCAGTTTCGGGGTCAGCCAGCTGCTGCCGGATGAAACCAGTGCCGGTTTGATCAAACGGGCGGATACAGCCCTGTACCGGGCCAAAAATTCGGGCCGGAACCGGACAATGACGGCAAGCGGCAATGATGAGCATCCATCCGGCACCCAAATGTCCGACAGGCTAAGACAACCATGAAAGATAGCTTAGAACAGTCGGCATACGCCTATGTCGCTCAACAGTCCAAGGACCTGTTTTTTGTGCTGTCCCGGGACAGCCGTATTCTCCAGGCAAACGAATCCGGCCGGACCCTTACCGGGTGCCGTGAAAACGACACCGTGTTTTCAGACCTGGTGGTGGATTTTGCCGGTACATTCAATCTACCAGCCCTGGTCCAGGCCCCGGAAGGGCCCCATCTTCTCAACATTAAAACGACAGCCGGACTGCCTCAGAGCTATGATTTCTTTTTTGAGCAGGTACAAAACCGGATACTGGCTTTCGGCCGGCTGGATGCCCCGGAAATAGCGGACATGCAAAAACAGCTGCTGTCGGTGAACCGGGAACTCAACAACCTGACCCGCCGGCTCCATAAGCAAAACGCCGAACTGGGCCGGTTGAACCGGGAAAAAAATCAGTTTCTGGGCATGGCCG
>JAABTO010000332.1 GCA_011389835.1 Desulfotignum sp.
GCTGAAAAAAAATTGCTGATCCCCAGCGTGTTGCCCATCACCAGGGTTTGATTTTCGAGCGGATATGACAGACCTTTGAGGGTGACTCCCTGGACCGTGGGGGTCAAGGGAATCAGAGATACCAGATCTCCGGGGGTTCCCGTCAGATCCAGCCGGTTTTTCACCACACAGATCTCATTTTTTTCATCCATGATTCTGGCTGAAATGCCCGCATCCGCCAGAGGCATCAGCAGCAGAATGTTTGCCAGTGTATGATCCAGGCGGGTGCCGGTGGCGGCCAGCAGGGTGATGTGAGTGGCACCTTTTGCCCGTGCGTAGTCCATACAAAGTGCCATGTCGGTTTTGTTTTTTCGGCTGGGGTGGGACTGGATCGGCACCCTGTTTTTCCTGAAAAAATTTAGCGTGTCCGGATCGATGGAATCCAGATCCCCGACAATCACATGGGGCAGGTATCCGGTTTTTTTCATGTGTTCGGCCCCACTGTCTGCAGCGATAATCAAGTCCGCTGTTTTAAGAAGGGCCTGAATCTGACGCGACCAGGACCGGGTCCGGGCCGTATCGAGTCTGCCGCCGCCAATGATAATGCAGTTCATGGCCGTGTTCATACCATGAAAAACCGGGTTTGAAAACCGGAATCTGTATCCTTGCCTTGACACTGGAAAACCAAACCTATAATTACTGTGCATATGCGTGCGCCCACCACTATAAACCGGTATATCTTCAGAGAATTTTTTCCGCCTTTCGGAATCAGTCTGTGTTTTCTCACCTTTGTGTTTCTGATGACCCGGATTCCGGAAATCATGAATCTGGTGGTCAATTACAACGCGGATCTGATGGCTGTGCTGCTGCTGATCTTGTTTACCCTGCCCCGGTTTCTGGAATTTACCATTCCCATGTCCGTGATGGTGGCTGTGCTGTTGATATTTGTGCGCATGTCCGTGGAAAATGAAATGACTGCAGTGAAAGGCGCGGGCCTGTCCCTGTACCGGTTGCTTCCTCCGGTACTGATCTTTTGTGTACTGGGAACCGTGTTGACGCTTTTCATCACCGTATTCGCCGTTCCCTGGGGAAAGCTGTCCGTCAAGGAAAAGACCCTGGCACTGGCCCGTTCCAGTATGGATCTGGCGCTGGAGGAACGGCAGTTCAACACCCGGCTCGAGGATTTCATGATCTATGTGTCCCATGTGGATCTGAAAACCAGAGACCTGACGGATGTATTCATTGAAGATCGAACCGTCAAGGGCATGACCCGTATCTCAATCGCCCCCAAAGGCCGTCTGCTTCATTCACAGGACACAAATATGTATACGATCCGGCTTTACAACGGTATGATCAACCAGGTGGACATCGAAAATAAAGAGGTGTCCAATATCCGGTTCGGGCACTATGATATCAATATCGATCTGGCCCGGATTCAGCAGGGTGGGGACAAAAATATCCAAAAAGATCTGGATGAGTTCACCATCCGGGAACTGATGCATTTCATTCGTGCCGGCAAACCCGATGATATGGAGATGAGCGAGGCAAAAATGGTGCTGCATGAAAAATTTTCCGTGCCGTTTGCCTGTCTGTTTCTGGGATTGCTGGCGTTTCCTCTGGGGGTGCAGTCGTTGGTGACGGGCCGGTCTTCAGGACTGGGGCTGGGCGTGTTTTTTCTGCTGGTGTATTATATTCTTCTGGCTGGCGGGTGGTCTGCCGGAGAAACCGGCCGGTTTCCCCCGGTTCTCGGCATGTGGATCCCCAACCTGGTCATGGCCGGCACCGGTGTGTATCTGCTCAAGCGCAATGCCGATGAAAATCCGGTCAAAATGCCGTCACTGGTGGCAAAAGCCTGGGCCCGGGTGAACCATTTATACTCAAAACTGATACGCCATGACCTGCCTGCATAGATACTGGCTCAGGGAATTTTTGAAGTTTTTCGTCGTGATCCAGACACTGATCATGGCGTTGTTCGTCATCATTGATTACCTGTCGCGCATGGACAGGTTTCTGAAATCCGGCATACCCCTGTTTCATGCCTTCTGGTATGTGATCCTCAAGCTGCCGTTCATGTTTGTACAGCTGACCCCGGCCGCCATCCTTCTGGCCGCCATCACCGTGTTCGGACTGATGAACCGGAACAATGAGCTCACCGCAGTGAAGTCATCGGGGATCTCCGTGTACTTTCTGGTGAAACCTGCTGTGGGAATCAGTCTGCTGCTGGCCGGGGTGATGTTTGTCCTGGGCGAATCCCTGGTACCGTTGTCCATGGCCAAATCCAATGATATCCGTCAGTATGAGATCCGGAAACAGAATCAGATGACCCAGAACCGGAATGATCTCTGGATCCGGTCCGGCAACCGGCTGGTGCATATCCGTTTTTTTGACCCGGTCCGGAAAACCGTGGCCGGGGTTTGCGCCACCACCCTGGATGATGAATTTTTTCTGAAATCCCGCATCGATGCCCGTTCCGGTAGATATGAACTGGATCAGTGGCTTCTGGAGGACGTGGTGGAACAGACCTATAACCCGGACACCGATGACTATGATGTGACCCTGTCGGACATGATGCTGGCCGATCTGGGCGTGGTGCCCGAGGACCTGGGACAATTGGTGAAAAAATCGGATGAAATGGGATTTTTCGAACTCAAGGGCTACGTGGAAAAAGTCCGGGATGAAGGATATGATGCCACCAGTTACGAGGTGGACATGTACGGCAAGATCGCGTTTCCATTCATTTGTGTCATCATGGCCCTGACCGGTGCCGCTGCCGGAATGCGTTCGTTTGCCGGAACGAATCTGCCCGCTGCTGTGGCTTTGGGGGTGGTGATTTCCTTTTTTTACTGGGTGGTATACGGTATCTGCATGTCCATGGGGTATGCCGGGGTGCTGCCGGCCTTGCTGGCGCCCTGGGTGGCCAATGCGGTTTTTCTGGCCGGCAGCATCATTTTTCTGATCAACACGGAATGACCGTCATGATATGGGGGTATCATATTCTGATTACGGCCGTGTTCATCCTGGCGCTGCCGCTGCTGCCCTTTGTCTGGCTGGTGTCCAAAAAAAGACGGGCCAACCTGGTCCAGCGTCTGGGATGG
>JAABTO010000080.1 GCA_011389835.1 Desulfotignum sp.
CGCTCTTCCGATCTTTCTCCGGGCGGCTGGTCCGGCAATATCGTGTCGTCATGGACAAATTTTTCCTCCACCGTCGTGGGCACCACAATGATCTTTTCCCGGCCCCCGGTCCCGGGTTTGACGATCCGGCCGATGCGGATCTTGCGCTTGAACCCGTCCTGTTCCCTTTTCCTGTCCCTTTCAAGCAGTTCGTCCAGGGTTATCATGACCACCCCCTGTTCTAATTGTCATCTTCCTGGCTGCAGAAGTATTCAATGGTTTTCTGGGCGCAGGTGCGGCAGTAGCCGAGTTTATCGTTCATGGTGGTGATCATCCGGTCATACAGCTTCTGGTTTTCCTCGTTGGTGCGGTTGGCCAGGGCCCCTACCAGGGACCCGGCCCCGGCGATATCGGATTTAAGCCGCACATCCGTGATGGCCTTGACCAGTTCCAGGTTGTCCATGAAATCGTAATTGGGATCCACAGACAGTTTCTGGCCGTAGATCTTGCGGATGGCGTTTCTGAAAGACGCCCGCTGTTCCTCGGTTTTCAGCCCCAGGCGTTCCTCCACGTTCTTGATGTAGCGTTCGTCGATCTTCAGGGCTTTGAGTTCCCCGGTCTGGGGGTCTTTGTACTTCCACATCATGTCCGGCCCCAGGTGCTCGGCATCCACGCCGATGATCATGTTCACGTAATTGAGCACATCCCGTTTGATGGCCAGGGGTTCGTCCATGTAAGCGTTGAACATTTCGGTCATGATCCGTTCCCGGTAAAGGCCCCTGGCGATTTTCAGGTCTTCCATGTACTTGGCCCGGTCCCCGGGTTCCTGCACATAATCGAGCACGGTCCGTTCCAGGCATTTGAAAATATCCAGGGCAAACATGCAGTTGCCTTCATTGGTTTCAGAGGATTCCAAAAGCAGCTGGACCGCCCTGCCCAGGTTTCTCTGTCCCAGGCCTTTTTGTCCGAACCGCTTGGTGATGTCGGTGTCCTGGTTCAGGGTGTCGATGAGTTCAGCCAGGGTTTTGAGGCTTTTTTCACCGGCCACTTCCCCGGCAGCCAGTTTCATGGTCTCCACCGGGGTGAGTTTTTCGGATCGGGGCAGGCGGGTGAGCACCACGGCCACGGATGCCGCATAATTCAGATTCGGATCCTGATGCAGAATCTCATGCTCCAGGGAGCGTTTCACATCCTTGCCGATGGCATACTCGGTCAATGTTTTTTGAATCTTGTAATCGGTGTTGTGGGCCACATAACAGATGCGGCACCGATCCACGATCGGGGCTTCTTCTCTTTCGGACAAAAACGTGTCAAATTCGGAGTTGTTGCTGGTGGCGATGATCAGTGTGTCAATGGGCCATTTGAACCCGTCCAGTTCGATGGTCCGGTTCTGGATCACCCCCAGATAGACCTGGACCAGGTCTTTCTTGTTCTTGTAAATTTCATCGGCAAAATGGATCCCGCCGCCCGCCACCCGGGCCAGGGCCCCTCTTCTGAGATCGAACCGGTAGGGGTTGTTGGTGTCGGTGATGTGCAGCAGCCGCTGGATCGATTCTTCGCCGATGAGATCCACTGCCGAAGAAGTGATCTTGTCTTTGGCCGGATATTTGCCCGTGATGGTGCCCAGACTTTCAATAAGCGGGACCGGGGCCACGTCCACAAACGAGAGCATCTTGTCGATCTTGTTGTCGCAGAACTCTCTGATCTGGTTCCAGATATAGGCGGAACAGGCCCCCAGGGGGCGGTATTTGGTGTAGATGCTTTCGATCTGGAGGTCGGAAAACTTGAATTTTTTCGCCAGAAATTCCATGGAGGCGTCTTTGGTGGTCTCCAGGCTCATGGCCAGGATCATGGGATCCTCATAGGTCTGGGATTCAATGGACTGAATCTGGCCGTAGCCCCCCAGCTGATCCAGGTGGATGAACCGGAAGGTGAATTTCCGGTTTTCAGGCGTGGACAGAAATTCCCGGTACCGGTCACACAGGTATTCCACAAAAAAGGTCTTGCCGTTGCCCGGTTCGCCCACCAGCACAAATGCCATTTCCCGGGATGATCCGCCTTCGGACGCATCCTTGACAAACGAGACAAACGAGTTGATTTCGTCATACATGCCGACCAGGTGTTTATTCCCCTGGCTGAACAGATTGAACTGGTAGGTGGATTTTCCCTTGACCGTGATCTTTTGGATGCCCGCATCCAGAATCATTCTGGAGACCCCCTGGAAAGCATCTTCAAACGCCCGTTTTCCTTTTTTCACTGCATCTACGTGTTCGAGTAAGGCAGTTTCCTTTTTTTTGGCAGCCATGTCGTCCTCCCCGGGTATATACAGTGCCGGGTGGTTGCCCGGCCGTGAGTTGAAAAAGATCTTGGATCGAATAAAAAAACTATACCAACCGGTTTATGGGCTGTCAAACGGTTTGAGACAAAATCAGGTGACGGGCCAAAGCCAGGTCGTGGGGGGTGGTCAGCTTGATATTGGCGGGATCTCCGGGGATGGTGTTGACGTCGAATCCGGCATGTGCCATGACCGATGCGTCATCCGTACCGGCAAACCCGGTGGCTTCGGCATGGTCCAGGGCAAAGGATATCCGGTCCAGGCGGAACACCTGGGGGGTCTGGGCCCTGAATATCCGGGTCCGGTCCACGGTGGCAATGATCCGGTGCTGTTCATCCACCTGCTTGAGGGTGTCGGTCACCGGCAGTACCGGAATGCATGCCCCGGTTTGAACGGCGGTGTGCAGGAGCCGGTCCAGCAGTGTTGCCGACACAAACGGCCGCACCCCGTCATGAATGAGCACCAGGCTTTGCTTTGGATCATCCGCCAGGGCCAGGGCTTGGCAAATACCGTTTCTCACCGACTGCTGGCGGTTTTTTCCGCCGGCGGTCAGATGAATGGGACAGACGAATTTCCGGGGCCGGATCATCTGTGTCCTGCAGATCTCCATGTCTGATTCCGGCACCACCACAATGATCCGGTCCATGGCCGGGTGCCGGTCAAACGCTTCCAGGGTACGGATCAGCACCGGCCGGTCCTGCAGCATCAGAAACTGTTTTCGTGTGTTGGCGCCCATGCGGACCCCTTTGCCTGCGGCCACGACAACGGGAATATGCTGAATACCGGGCATGCTCAACTCAGGTAGGACAGTTCTTTGGGCAAAGGAATCCCTTTGCCCATGTGATCTTCACCGTAATTGACCCCCGCCAGGATCACCAGGTCGTTCAGTGCCCTGGAATCACCGCTGAACCGCACGGTCTGGTGATCTTCCTTCTTGATCTTGCCGCCGGCCCACTGAATATCGAGCACGGACGAGGCGTCAAACTGGTCTTCTCCCACATGCAGAATGACCTCCCCGCCGTAATATTGAACGATTTTGGCCACCAGGAGACTGGGCCGGCTGTGAAACCCCCGGTCCATGGGAATGCCCACCTCGATGGATCCGGTTTCCATGTTCCGGTTCATGATCTGGGACGCCACCTGCTTGCCGGAGGATAGAAATTTCCACGCGTAGAACAAACAGAAATTCACGGCCCGGTCCAGGAGCACATCCGGATCGATCAGTTCCGCCAGAGACTGCCTCACTTGCATATACACATCCTTGAATCCCACGTCATACAGGTGGCGTTCGTAAAAATGCAGCAGCCGCCCCATCACCTGGAGAATGTGAAACACAATGGAAAAATGACTGCGCAGCTGTTCCAGAAGAATGTTTTCCTCATCAGACGGGGTTTTCACCACATAGGAATCAAACGAGGACTGGATGTTGTGCACCCGCATTTCAAAACCGCGGATCAACACCTGATTGATCTTTTCAGGCACCAGATCTTGGATGGTGTTCAGATCGTACCGCTCATAAAAAGAGAACTGTTCAAACGATTTGATCAGATCCAGAAATTCACTGGAGATCCGGGTCAGGTTTTTTTTCTGGTTGTCCCTGGCCGTGAAATCATCGATATTGTGATCCAGCTGTTCCATGGAGGTGATGCCCGGAAAAAAACTCAGACTGTACCGGGTACCGGGAATGGTGATGTTCAGCCGCCGGGCTTCGGCCAGTATCACCGGTGCGGTCAGTTTCAGGGAATCTTGAAGAATCTGAAGGGTATCGGTGGCTTCCTGCTTGAACAGATCCAGGGGATGGTCCCCCAGCCGGTAGAACGGCAGCCGGTTCAACACATGGCGCTGGGAATAGCAGGCCAGAGACAGGTGCCGGACCAACGCGCACAGCTCCCGGTAATACAGCCATTCCGAATTTCGTTTGGCCCCGTGAAAATCCAGGAAATCCTCCAGGATATGGGAGTTGGTGATCAGCTTGGAATACAGTTTTTTGGTGAACAGATAGGAATCATCTTCAATGGTGTCGATGAACCGGATGCATTTGAGAAAATCAAAGGAAAAAATATTGGCTTTTTCCAGAAAGGTAATATCACAGGTGTCCATCATGGTTGGCTCAGTCCCGGCGGTTTGGGTCTTTATGATTGTGAAAGTTTCGGTCTGACCGGCCCGTAAGCCGAATTCTGTTACCCGGCCCGGTTACCCGGCACCGGGTCGACGATCATTCATCTAAGAGATACGTTGCCGTACCCCTTGAGCAACCTACCCGGAAACATCGGACGGACCGCCCTCAAGCGTTTCCCTATTTGGTCTTGCACCGGACGGGGTTTACCTAGCTTTCCCGGTCACCCGGGAAACTGGTGCGCTCTTACCGCACCGTTTCACCCTTACCGGCGGTGAACCGGTTTCCCGGTCTTCGCCGGCGGTCTGCTCTCTGTTGCACTTTCCTTCACGTCACCGTGACTCCACGTTATGGAGCGTCCTGTCCTGCGGTGTTCGGACTTTCCTCCCGGCCGACGGCATCGGCCCGGCGATCGTCTGGTCCGGTCAGACCGAAACTTTGTTATTCTTCATCGATATGGTAAAGTATGCGGCTGCACTGGGGACAGGAGATCATCTGGTTTCCCCGTTGCACCTCGATACACAGCTGGGGCGGCACATTCATGAAACATCCCATGCAGGTTTCATCGCTGATCCGGGCCACGGCCTGTCCCTGGTTCATCCGGGCGATCCGCCGGAACCGGTTCAGCAGGGCCGGATTCAGTGACTCTCCGATGGATCGCTGCTGTTCTTCCAGTTCTGCCAGCTGTTCCCGGTCATCCATTGTCAGCTCATCGATTTTCGCCTGTTCCGCCAGAATCTGCTGCTTGAGTTCAAGGTACTGGGCCTCGGTTTCCTTGAGCCGGACCTCGGCCGCCTCCCGCTGTTCATACAATGTCAGCACATGATCTTCCAGCCCGTTTTTGCGTTTCTTGTTGTCGTCCACCTCCCGGAGCAGCACCTGGTATTCCTTGTTGGTTTTGACCATTCTCAAGGTTTCATTGCTCTTGATGATCCGGTCGTTCACCACCTGAATTTCCTGTTCCAGGTCCGTGCATTGCTGCTGAACCTGTGCCAGGGCCAGTCTGTCCGCTTCCAGGGCGGACTCGAACGCGGCCAGTCGGGCGGCCAGCCCTTTTTTCTCGTTTTCGACCTTGTCCACTTCCTGCTGCAGCCGGATCATTTCCAACTCGATCTGTTGCAGCCGGACCAGGGTTTCAATCTCTTTTTTCAACGTCTCATTCATACAAAATCCTTATATCGAAACAAATGGGTCTGTTTCCCCGACAACCGTTTGAATTTCCAGGGAAAATCCTGCCCGAAGCGCCGCTTTTTCCAGCCGGCGGGCCAGCAGTTCCTTTGCAATGATTTCCGAGGCAAAATGTCCCACATCGATCAATGCCCTGCCATGGGATTCGATCAGACGGGCCTCGTGATACTTGATATCCCCCGTGATATACACATCTGCCCCGGATGCCAGAAACGCCGGAATCAGACTGCCGCCGGAGCCCGAACACACGGCTGCCTCTCGGATTATCATACCGGTGTTTCCCACCACCCGGACCGGGTTTACGCCCAGGTGCCGTTTGATCTGATCCGCCATCCGTGCCAGGGACACCGGTTCTGAAACTTTTCCGACCCGGCCCAGACCGGCCGGGTGTCCGCCCGGGGTCACGGCATCCGTGTCAGGTGCCAGAATCCGGGTGGGCTGAATCTGAAGCCGGCGGGCCAGATCATCATTCAATCCGTCTGCCGCCTTATCCAGGTTGGTGTGGGCACAGACCACCGCTATTTTTTGTGTGGCGGCCAGGACAATGGCCGACCCCGGCATCACACTGAAGTCAATGGTCTTGACCGGTGTGATAAACAGGGGGTGATGGGTCAATACCATGTCCGCCTGCCATTGCCGGGCCGCTTCAAGCAACGGCATGTCTGCATCCAGCCCCACCATCACCTTTTTCACCGGCCAGTCCGGATGGCCTGCAATCAGGCCGCAGTTGTCCCAGGGTTCAGCCAGATCCCAGGGCGCAATGTCTGAATCGATCAGACCGATCATCTGTCTGACGGTGGGATTCATGGGCGCACCTGTCTGAAAATGAAAAAAGCGTGGCTGATTGCCACGCTTTTCTGATGTGTTGCTGCTTGTTTATTCGTTTCAGTGGGCATGTCTGACCGGACCTGCCCCCTGTTGCTTTTTTTCCCTGTGTTTTTCAGTTTATCCATATGGTTTACACGGCAATTCATATCTGTCTGTCTGGTGGGCCCACCTGGATTCGAACCAGGGACCGACCGGTTATGAGCCGGTGGCTCTGCCAGACTGAGCTATAGGCCCAAAAATTCATGGCAATCAAACAAACTTTAATTATCTACAGGAAACCGGTATGCAAGTCAATATTTAATTTTCGATAAAGGTTTTCAGTTTTTTGCTCCTTGTGGGATGCCGCAGTTTTCTCAATGCCTTGGCCTCGATCTGCCGGATCCGCTCTCTGGTCACGGTGAAATCCCGGCCCACCTCTTCCAGGGTGTGATCGGATTTTTCTCCGATGCCGAACCGCATGCGCAGCACTTTCTCCTCTCTGGGGGTGAGGGTTGCCAGAATTTTGCGGGTCTGTTCCGCCAGGCTGAAATCAATGGCTGCATCCGATGGAATGGAAAACTTCTTGTCCTCGATGAAATCCCCCAGATGGCTGTCTTCTTCCTCACCGATGGGTGTTTCCAGGGAAATGGGTTCCTTGGCGATCTTGAGCACCCGCCGCACTTTGTCGATGGGGATCTCCATCTTTTCGGCAATCTCTTCGGGCGACGGCTCCTTGCCCATCTCCTGCACCAGGTATCTTGAGGTGCGGATCAGCTTGTTGATGGTTTCGATCATGTGTACGGGAATCCGGATGGTTCTGGCCTGGTCGGCAATGGCCCTGGTGATGGCCTGGCGGATCCACCAGGTGGCATAGGTGGAAAACTTGTACCCGCGTCTGTACTCGAATTTGTCCACCGCCTTCATCAGCCCGATGTTGCCTTCCTGGATCAGATCCAGAAACTGCAGGCCCCGGTTGGTGTATTTCTTGGCGATGCTGACCACCAGGCGCAGATTGGCCCGGACCAGTTCCCGTTTGGCGGCATCCGCATTTCTCCGGCCCTTGTCGATGCCCCGGGTAATGGCCCGGAGGTTTTCGGCATCCCCTTTGATCAGCGCTTTTTTCAAGGCCACCTGATCCATCACCGACTGAATGTCCTGATGAAGCAGCAACGCCCGTTCCGGGGTCAGGTCGGTTCTGGCCGTGGCCCACTGAACAAATTTTTCCGGTTCCGAGGCCTGTTTGAGCATGGTGTCCTTCATGACGTTGAAGGTTTTGGCGCATTTTTCCAGCAGCCTGTCTACCGTATCGAACCAGACAATGGTATTGCGGATGCTTTTTTCAATGGTATCCATGACATTGGATTCAAACCGCCACCGCTTGAGTTCCTCAAAGATCTGATCCGTGCCCTCTTGGACCTCCTGTGTCATGGTCTGATACTTTTTCAAAGATTTTCTCATGCCATAGAGCTGGTCCCGTTTTTCCTGGTTGCTCTCATGGATTTTTTTGATCACATCCAGAGATTCCAGAAATTTTTCCTGTTTGGAGGCCTCATCCACCACCCCGTCCCCTTCATCCACATCCCGGAGCACGTGTTTGGGGCGCATGGCCCGGCGTTCCATTTTTTTTCCGTAAAGGAAAATGGTGTGCAGCGCAATGGGGCAGTCCAGCATGGCCCGCAGCACATCCCGTTCCCCCACCTCGATCTTTTTGGCGATCTCGATCTCCCCTTCCCGGCTGAGCAGCGTGACCATGCCCATTTCCTTGAGATACATCTTCACCGGGTCCGTGACCGAGCCAAACTCCAGGTCCGAGCGCTCCCTGACCGCGGCAAACGGGTCTTTCTTGGCGCCGGCCGGCTTTTTCCGGTGCTTGAGCTCCTGACGGATCTTTTCTTTCCGGTCCCTGGCTTTTACCACGGGCCGGCTGGTTTTTTTTGTTCCGGCGGCACTGGTTTCCGGGGAGTCGATATCCACCAGGGTGATCCCCATTTCCTGGAACTGCTCCACAATATCTTCAATCTGCTCCGGCGACGTCAGGCTGCCGGAGATGGCATTGTTGATTTCAGTAAAAGAGAGCGTACCGGTTTGTTTCCCTTTTTCAATGAGTTTTTCCATTTCCACTTTGTCGATCATCACACTCTCTTCGGATGTTACGGATTTATCTGCCATAAAACGCCTCCCTAAGGCTAAACGTTATTGACCATTGTATATTTGTCGGAGTTCCTGCTGTTTGAGTCTCAACAGTTCCATCAGGTCTGTGTCGCAGGATTTTTCCGCTTGTTTGATCTTTGCTGTCAGGCGGCTGTCGTTTTTTCTTCGGATCCGGATGATCCGCTGAATCACGGCAGCGGCCGCAGCCGGTAAACTGTCATTGTCATCCACACCGCCGGACATGGCCAGGGCCGCCACCAGTTCCCGGTCTTCATCGGATGCCATGCCGCCCATGACCCGTGTGACGAAAAAATCAGGATCCGGGTCCGCCTGAACCATGATGCGCCCGATCCGGCACAGCCGTTCGGAATAAAAATGATCCAGCACACCGGAATCTCTGACCTGACCGATGATGTCGGGGCTGTGGAGCATCAAAGACAGCAGCTGCCGTTCCCGGGGATCTGAAGACCGTTCCGGATCGGCGGGGTGGGTGTCTGACACCGTGTCCCGGGGGTGCCGGCCCTGCACCACCTGTTGTTTGACCTTTTCCAGGACCGCTGTTTCATCGATGCCCAGGGTTTCCGCCAGATCCCGGACATGCAGGGACCGCAGCGCACTGTCATGGATGTCCCCCAGATACGGCACCATGTCCGCCAGCACCTTTGCCCGGCCGGACACCGACATCCCGTGGGCTTCAATGGCCACTTCCCGCAGAAACGCCATCACGGACCGGGCGGTTTCCGCCAGTTTCTGAAACGCGGCCGCCCCGTTTTTCATCACAAAGGTATCCGGGTCTTCGCCTTTGGGCAGAATCAGGATCCGGGTTTCCACGCCTTCGTTCACAAAGGTTTTGATGCTTCTTTTGGCTGCGGCGATCCCGGCCGCATCCGAGTCGAACACCAGAATCATGGCCGGGGCATATCCTTTGAGGATCCGCACATGCTCGGGTGTCAACGCCGTGCCCAGCGTGGCCACGGTATTGGTGATGCCGTGCTGGTACAGCGTGAGAAAATCAAAATACCCTTCCACAATATGCACGATTCCTGTGGTGCGGCAGTGGGTCTTGGCCGCGTGCAGCCCGTACAGGATCCGGGTTTTGCTGTACACCGGTGTTTCGGGCGAGTTCATGTATTTGGGCATGGCGTCGTCCATGACCCTGCCCCCGAATCCCGCCACCTGCATGTTGATGTCAAAGATGGGAAACATGATCCGGTTCCGGAACCGGTCATAGAAACCGGAACCGGTTTTTCTGGGCAGCACCAGACCGGAATTTTCGGCCGCCTTCCGGGATACCCGCGCTTTTTTCAGAAATCCCACCACATCGTCCCACTGATCCAGGGCAAATCCCAGGTGAAATTCCTCCATGACCGCCGGGGTGATGTGCCGGTGATCCAGGTATTGCCGGGCCGCCTGTCCGGCCGGATCTTTGTGCAAATGTTGGTGATAATGGGCCATCACTTTCCGGTTGATGCGGAACAGAGTTTCCTTGAGGTCCTGGTGTTTTTTGACGGCCGGATCCAGATGCCGGGTATCGACCGTGATGTTGTATTTTCTAGCCAGCATTTTGGCTGCTTCCGGAAACGCCAGTCCGTGATATTTCATCACAAACGACAGGCTGTTTCCCCCTGCCCCGCATCCAAAGCAGTGAAAGATCTGTTTGCCCGGGTTCACGGAAAAAGACGGCGTTTTCTCGGAATGGAACGGACACAAACCGAAATAGTTTTGTCCGGATTTTTTCAAGATCACGGATTCGGAAACGATATCGACAATGTCGGCGGCGTGCAGAATCTCTGAAATTTTTTCTTCAGGAATAAACATCGATTCAGGGTATGCTCCAAAATGCCTAAAAAACAGTGTTGCAACAGTGCCTGAAAGTAAGACCGTATCCCGGGGTTGTCAATGATCCGGTTTCGGGTATCATTCCCGGGCCGACATCTGTATGGCTTGTGTCAGATCCAGGGTGCCTTCGTACAGGGCCCGGCCCGTGATCACTCCGGTAACTCCGTACTGCTCGATCTCAAGCAGGCGAATGATGTCTTCAATGGTGGAAACCCCTCCGGATGCGATCACCGGAATGGACACCGCCTGTGCCAGGGCCGCGGTCTCTTCGATATTGGGCCCGGTCTGCATGCCGTCTCTGTGGATATCGGTGAAATTGATGGCTGCCACACCTGATGTTTCAAATGCTTTTGCCAGGTCCACGGCCCGTGTTTCAGACGTTTGGCTCCAGCCCTCCACCGCCACCATGCCGTTTCTGGCGTCGATGCCCACCACGATCTTTCCAGGGAACCGGTAGCAGGCCTCTTTGACAAATTCCGGGCGGTAGACCGCTTCACTGCCGATAATCACCCGGTCCACCCCGGCATTCAGGTAGGTGTCTATGGTGGCCATGTCCCGGATGCCGCCGCCCACCTGGATGGGCACGGACACCTGGTCGAGAATGGCTTTGACACTGTCGAAATTGACTGCGGATTTGGCGAACGCCCCGTCCAGGTCCACCACATGGATCATCTGTGCACCCATGGATGCCCATTTCACAGCCATGGCCGCCGGGTCGGCCGCGTATTCCGTGGCCTGGTCCATGCGTCCCTGGCGCAGGCGGACACATTTTCCCTGCTTGATGTCAACCGCGGGGATGATGCGCATATTACAGCACTCCTTTGCTGGAAAGGGGGCCGTCTGCGGTATCCATCTTCCGGGTGGCCTGGTGCAGGGACCGGCCCAGGGCCTTGAAGATGGATTCCAGCACATGGTGTTCATTGACGCCGTAATACGCGTTGATGTGCAGATTGAACCCGCCCTTGACACACAGGGCCTGGAAAAATTCTCTGGCCAGATACGCGTCAAACGCGGTGCCGGACCGCAGGTTCTCCGGAACATGATATACCAGAAACGGCCGGTTGCACAGGTCGATGGTCACCCGGGACAGGGCCTCGTCCATGGGCACGCACCCGTCTCCGAACCGCTGGATCCCGGTTTTGTCGCCCAGGGCCTCGGACAAAGCCTGGCCCAGCACCAGTCCCACATCTTCCACGGTGTGGTGCAGGTCCACATCCAGGTCTCCTCTGGCCATCAGCTTGAGATCGAACCGGCCGTGGACACTAAAAGCGGTCAGCATGTGGTCGAAAAAGGCGATGCCGGACGTGATGTCGGCCCGGCCGGTCCCGTCCAGGTTCAGTTGAATTTCGATTTTGGTTTCCCGGGTCTGTCTGGATACGGCTGCGTCCCGTGCCATGAATGTTTCCTTGGTTTGATGAAATTTTTGAATCTTTAATAATAAAGGAAAACAGGTTTCCCTGTCAATCATAAAATTGGGGTCAAATTGGGTTCAGGCTTTGCTTATTGTCGTTATTGTATTTTTATGTGTGACAATAACGACATGACTCCGAACCTCAATACCGACAATAAGCAAAGCCTGAACCCGTTGTTTCCGGATGACTTGACATTTTTGGTGTGATCCCGCAATAATGAAACCCGCAAACCCAAGGTGGTCATTATTCACATCAAAAAGGAGAAGACCCATGTTTTCCTGTAACCAAACCGTGTTGCTGCTGGTGGATGTCCAGGGGCGGCTGGCCCGTATCATGCATGATCAGGCCTCTCTTTTCAAATCACTGGAACTGCTGATCAAGGGCATGCAGATCCTGGAAGTGCCCATCATCTGGTTGGAGCAGATTCCATCCAAACTGGGCGGTACAGTGGACGAAATCCGCTTGCTCATGGACGGCACCGGCGCGGCCCCCATTGCAAAAGACTGTTTTTCCTGCTGCAACGAACCCAAATTCATGGAGAGCCTCACGGCCCTGTCCCGGAAACAGCTGCTCATCACCGGTATCGAAACCCATATCTGCGTATTTCAGACCACCTGCGACCTCATCGACAAAGGCTACGACGTGCAGGTAGTCTCGGACTGCGTGTCCTCCCGCACCCTGGAAAACAAGACCATCGGCCTCCAGCGAATGATGCAGTGCGGCGCCCGCATCACCAGCGTGGAAATGGCCCTGTTCGAATTGATGAAGCATGCACGGGGAGATCATTTCAAAAAGATTGTTTCGCTCGTAAAGTAAACGAACTTCGCGGTCAGACTTTGCTTATTGTCGTTATTGCGGCCTCTTGCAATAACGACAATAACCCAAGGTCACACGTAAGCAAAGCCTGACCCCATTGACCCCATTATTTGTTCAAAAAGGCAAGGCCTGACCCCGAGAGCCCCACCCCGACAATATTCGCCACCGCATCAGACACATTCCCGCTCCGGTAAGGCAGCAGATACTGTACCCCTTCCAGCCCCACTGCCAGTATCACCCCCACCCCCACAATCTTCCACACCGAATGCCGGGGAAACCCCAGCCGCCACAACACCACCAATGGCGCAAATACCAGCACATGCACCAGATGATCCAGCCGCAGCTTAAACACATATGTATCACTCAGAATGGTGGTACCCAGCGGCACGGTTATCATCACCACCAGAAACACCAGATACAAGAACAACAAAACCTTATATTTCATCAGTACCTTTCATCATATCAATAAGCAAAGCCTGACCCCGTTATTTGGGGAGGCAGATGGTGAAGTGGGTGCCGAGGCCGGGTTCGGAGTCCACGTGGATGGTGCCGTGGTGGGATTCAACAATGCTTTTGACGATGGCAAGGCCCAGGCCGGTGCCGTTGATGAACCGGGTGTGTTCGTTTTTTACCCGGTAGAACCGGTCAAAGATGTGCTCGATCTCGTCTTCGGGAATGCCCAGGCCGGTGTCGGCCACGTGGAGGTTGACACAGTGGTCGGTCTGATCTCCCCACACCTCGATTTTTCCGTTGGCCGGGGTGTACCGGATGGCGTTGGAAATCAGGTTGGACATCACCTCTTCGATATTGGTGCGGTTGGCAATGACTGTGAGCCCTTTGGGAACCGGTTTTTGAATCAGGTTCAGGGATTGGGCATCGGCCTTTTCCCGGAAGAACCGCACCTGTTCTTTGATCA
>JAABTO010000081.1 GCA_011389835.1 Desulfotignum sp.
TGATACCGGCCAGCATCCATTTGATGGTCCTGGCCGGTACAAACCTCTGACACCGGGCGCCCAGATACATCCCTGCCATGCCGCCGATGCCGAAAAGAATACCCAAAAGCCAGTCCGGTGCCACGGAAAGATGGGGATAAAACGGGGCAATGGCCTGATAAAAAGCAACCCCGGCAATGGATGTGACAAAAGTGCCCATCAGGGCGGCCCCGGCCACGATATACACCGGCAGCCTGAAAAACGTGACAAAAAAAGGCGCAATGATGGAACCCCCGCCGATGCCGTAAATTCCGCCGACAATGCCCACAATGAAGCTGAGAAAGAAGATGCCCGGAAAGGACACATCAAATGATTCATCATAAAACGTGAACCCCAGCCGCCGGATATTGACATGTGTCACGGTGGAGGGATTTACCGTGGACCCATCAGAACGCCAGGCTTTCATCAGCGTCTGAAACCGCTTTTCACTGCTGTTTTTTTTGTTGTTTTGGGAGAGAACATCGCGAATCATTTTAACCCCAATATACATCAGGACCCCGGCGGCAAAAAGCTTGAACAGTCTGGGGTCCGGCAGCCAGGTCACCCGGACGACGGCCCCGATGAACACGCCGGGCAGCGTGCCCAGTACGACGATCCAGGTCAGGGGCCAGACCATTCGGCCTTCGCGCCAGTACCGGTACACCCCACTGGGGATGGCCACAATGTTGAACAACTGGTTGGTGGCACTGACCGATGGATGGGTGTACCCCAGAAACGACATTTGAAACGGCAGCAGCAAAAACGCTCCGGATACCCCGCCCATGGAGGTGAAAAAAGACACGACAAATGCTACCAGCGGCGGGACCCAGACGGCTACTTCTATTCCCGCGGTTGAGAAAAACATATCAGGTCCTCCGGAAAACAAAACGACTATCACGTAAAATTTTATATTCGTGATGGTAACACCCGTTGACAAGACCCGTCAAGTGTTTTATGGAGATATGGTTCCAAATACAACCATAACCCATTGAGAACCTGTAAAAACAATATGACGGATCAGAAAAAATCTCTGGAGACCCCGACTGTTCAAATGTCTGGTACAAAAGACCACAGCCGGATCATTTCTGTGGATCATACAGCCCCATGCCTGGATACGGTACAGCTCCATCTGCTGGAACAGGCCTTCCGGAAATGGGCGATCGATTCATCCAGGACTGATGTGCGGTTCTCCCGCCACCGCATTCTCATCACATTTCTGTTGATCCGGTATACCGGCGCCAAATTGAACGAAGTGCTGGCGCTCGACCTGTTTAAAGATATCGACAAAAAGAAACATGTGGTGGTCTATGGCAGCAACGGGCCTGACACCGGTTCAAAATCCAGGACGGTCCATCTGTCCAGGAGCCTGTGCCATGAGATTTTGAAAATGATCCAAACACCGCTGTTCAAGGAAAGACAGGGTCGAATGTCTGACCTGGACCCCGGGTTTGTGCGCCGCAAATTTTATGAACGGGCTGCTGCCTGCGGGTTTGCCAAGGAACTGGGCGGTCCGGAAGCGATCCGCCGGGCCAGGGCCGTTGAAATGATGCAGGGCAATCTGCCGCTGCCGGCGGTCCAGAAAATTCTGGGACATACGTCCGCCGGCCTGACATCCGCCTATGTCACGTTTTCAGAAACCGAGATTCAGGATATCGTCCGGCGATTCATGGAAAAGGAGTCCGGCCGCAGAACCAGTGCCAGAAACGCTTTTTTCTGCAAGGTCACCGAAATTGTCACCGGCGACATCCAGACCCGGGTGGGGATGATCACCATGGACAGCCACCCCGTGGTGACGGTGATCACCAATGACAGCGTATACCGGCTGGGGCTGGTGACCGGTAAATGGATCGTGGCCGAGGTCAAGGCCCCCATGGTGATGCTCCAGGACGGAACATCCGCTTTCAACGGCAGTGCGGAAAACCGGTTCAAGGGAACCGTGACCCGGATCACCCGGGGAAAAATCAACACGGAATGCATCGTCAAAGTTTCGGATACCACCCATATCTGCGCGGTGACGTCATCCAGCGTCCCCTGGCTGTCCCGTATCCGGCAGGGGGATCCGGTGTGGGCGTTTTTCTCCTGTTTTTCCGTGGTGATTCATCTGGATTGACCGGCTGCCGCCGCTTGGGTTACTGGTCCCGCAGAATATCCGAATGAAGAATGCCAAAAGCATTGAAACTGTTTGCCACCGTCAGCCGGATCGCCAGAAACACGGTGATGGCGGTGCCTGAAAAAATCGCGATCATGATGGCGATCTGATATTTGATGGCGGTAAAGGGATCTGCTCCGGCAAGAATGACGCCTGTCATCATGCCGGGCAAAGACACCAGGCCGATGGTCGCCATGGAGGCGATGGTCGGGGCAAGGGCGGATCGCAGCGCGTCCCGGAAAAAAGGATTCAGCGCTTCCGTCAAAGCGGCCCCGTATGCCAGCGACTGATGATACGCTTTTTCATTTGTGTGGATGGATTGATAAAAATTGTTGAGCCCGATGATGTCCGCCCGCAGGCAGTTGCCCAGAATCATTCCGGCCAGGGGAATGACGTACTGGGCCTCAAACCATCCGGGCAGCCTGAGTATGATGCCGGCAAAAAATACCATGGGCAGCAAGGTACCGACCACCAGCGCGATGAACATGGGCAGAAGAAAGCGCTTCAGCTTCAGGCGGCAGCCTTTGAGAATGGACAGATCCGCCACCAGGATCATGGCGGCCACCCATGCCAGGTTTAAAAAAGGGTTGTTGAGCTTGAACACCACTTGCAGATACAGCCCGACAAACAGCAGCTGCACGGTCATTCTCAGCACAGCCACTGCTGTTTCTTTCAGCATGCCGACCCGCAGATACAGCATGATGGCCACAGGAAAAATCAGCAGCAGGTATCCACCGGCAAGACTCAGCAGACTGATATCAATAATCTGGTTCATCCGGTTTTTCCTTCCGTCTTCTGGATCTCTTTCATGTCAACGATCCGGGTGGCAAATCCCAGCCATTCGGTATCATGGGCCACGGAAAGTACGGTGGTGTTTTCCGCCTGTCTGAAGTAATCAGCCACGGCCTGTTTGTTTTTCGTGTCCAGGGCGGAAGAGGCTTCATCGAGCAGCACAATGGGACGGTCCAGCAGAATGGCGATGACCAGGGCGGTCCGCTGTTTTTCTCCACCGGAAAGCCGGGTGATCTGTTTGTCCAGCAAGGGTTGCGGCAAATTGAATCTTTCCATGATTTCCGGAAGCCGGGAAAGGTTGTCACGCAGACCGGCATTGGCCCGATAGGAGAACGGGGTTTCAATCACCTCTTTGACACTGCCGGTACCCAGGTCCGGTTCCTGGGCCACATAGGCGATATGCCGCCTTTTCCGCCAGATGTTGTGACGGGTGACAGTCTCCCCCAGGATCGTGATGGTTCCGGAATCAGGCATCACCAGACCGAGTATGCACCTGAGGACTGTGGATTTTCCGGAACCGGACGGACCGGTCAGGGTCACCTTGTCCCCGTGAAAAATGCTCAAAGACAGATCGTTCAGGACATGTTGTCCGGTAAAGGACAGATGCAGCCGGTTCAACTGGACAGCTGTTTGGAAGTCGGATGAAGTCATATTAAGAAAATTATTTTGTCATTCATCCCGAAATAGTCAAGACTTTTTCGGAATGTATTTTGATATGGCCGGTTTGAGATCAGGGACAAATTTTCAAATAACCACCCGAGAAAAAAATCAAAACAAGGGTTGACACATCCTGGCCAGGGCACGACCTTTGAGGTCTCCATGGTACCACTGGTAGTTGGAAGACCCGTACACAATGTGCAGCGGTTTTCGGGTGGCTGCCTCCACAGCATGGGTGCCATGAAAAGATTTGTCAGATTACCATTGCTTATCAAATGATTCTCGTATGGAAAGAAAATCATTCTTGAAAAACCTTGACAAGAAAAGGCGCCTCTGGCTATTTTAACAGGTGTATCTTTTTTTAGGTTTGATTGCTGGAATGACCAGGCTGTTTATAAACATTGCATCTAAAAAGGATTGTTCGGGTGACACGCAAAAAAATGCTGTTGATCGCTGCGATGGTTGTCGTTGGCGCCGGTATTCTTCTAGGGGCGGCGGCACCGAAGCTGATTGCCTGGTCATCGACCCCTCAGTTCTGTAATTCCTGTCATGTCATGAACGACCAGTATGAAGCCTGGTTCATGACCGGGGTGCACCGGACCATTCAATGCATTGACTGCCATCTGCCCAATGACAATGCCGCCAATCATTTTCTGTGGAAAGGCATCGATGGTACCAGAGACCTGGTGTTTTTCCATACGGGAATTTACGAAGATCCCATCGAGATCACGGATCGCGGCAAAGGATTCATTCAGCAGAACTGTATCCGGTGTCATGAAGGCATTGTTTCCCGGATAGCCACCGACGGCCAGGAGTGCTGGTCCTGTCATAGAAGAATTAACCACAAGGCTGCCATTTTCAATGCGGTTGTCAATTGACGCCGGCACGCCGATTTTCCCAAGGAGTTCTGTTGCTATGGTAAAAAACGCTGTGATGATGTTAACGGGCCTGCTGGTGGTGTGCCTGTGCCTGGCAGGGTGTGATTCCAAACCGGAGACCTATCTGGCGGCCCAGATCGATGAAAATGAATATGACCCTGAAAAATGGGGGGATGCATATCCTTTGCACTATGAATCCTGGCTCAAGACCAAAGAGCCGAAACCGGTGGACAAAACCCGGTATAAACGCGGATGGGATACCGATGAAGTCGTGTACGACAAACTCAGTGAATTTCCGTTTCTGGGCGTTTTGTTCAAAGGATGGGGATTCGGTATTGAATACAATGAGCCCAGGGGGCATTATTATGCGGTGATCGACCAGATTGAGATCGATTCGTCCCGGGTGGCTTCCGGCGGGGTGTGCCTGGCCTGCAAAACCCCGTTTCACAGGAAAATGACGGAAACCCACGGCCTGGATTACCTGGGAAAACCCTATCTGGAAGCCCTTGACATGCTGCCCGAAAAACTGCGGGAACTCGGACCGGCCTGTTATGACTGCCACCTGCAGGATCCCCTGGAACTGACATTCAAAAAAGACCACCTTGAAAAAGGCCTGGAAATGATCGGAAAAAAAGATCCGTCCCGGCAGGAACTGCGGATCCTGGCCTGTGCCCAGTGTCATATTACCTATTCCGTGCCCAAGGACACGGACAACAAGGTGGCAGGGGACGTCACCATGCCCTGGCGCAACGGCCAGTGGGGAGATATCTCCATTGAAGGCATCATTGATGTGCTTTTGACCGATGAGTTCCGGCTGGAATGGGTCCAGGAGATTACCGGATTCAAGATGCCGTTTATCCGCCATCCCGAGTTTGAACTGTTCTCCCGGGGCAGCGTGCACTTCAAGGCCGGTGTGGCCTGCGCCGACTGCCACATGCCGTTTACCCGGTCCGGAAGCTATAAAATCTCGGACCATGATGTCACCAGTCCGTTAAAAGCCGATCTCAGGGCCTGTGCCCAGTGCCATACCCAGTCCAAAGAATGGTTGACCGATCAGATTTTTCATACCCAGGACCGGACCACCTCGTTGATTCTTCGGGCCGGTTACGGCACCGCCACCTGCGCCCGGCTGTTTGAAACCCTGCACCAGGCCCAGGCAAAGGGCGCGGCCGTGGACAAGACGGTGTACCAGGAAGCCAAAGACCTTTACATGCAGGCGTTTCTGCGCATCGTATTCATCAATGCGGAAAATTCGGTGGGGTTTCACAACGCGGCGGAAGCCGGCCGGGTGCTCGGGGATTCCATCGCCTTTGCCGGCAAGAGCGAAGGCCTGCTGCGGCAGCTGCTGGCGGGCGTGGGCGTGAATCCGGGCCTGGAAGTGGCCCTGGACCTGGGAGAGACATTGAACAACCGGGGCGAGGCAAAATTGAATTTCAGGCCGGAGCAGGAATTTATAGATCCTTTCGGCATCCAGGACAAGCTGATATCTGAACACGCCAAAGGCCTGTAATGGGAAAGGTTGACTGAACATCCTTCCCGGCACAGCCTGTCGGCTTCAGGGTGGAGGGCACCATGAAGGTGCCCTCCATATAACAGGAGACGCAGGGGAAGTTATGATTTAAGCGTTTCCCCGATGGATTTCCCGAAATTGAAGCAGTTTTCTTTTGCCTGGTTATCCGGGTTCCACTGGACCCGCAATCCCTCATTTAACAACTCGAATCCGCCCTGTTCCAGTTTGTCGGAGATCACTTTCACGGATTCCCCGCTCCAGCCGTAGGACCCGAATGCGGCCCCTTTTTTGCCCTTGAACCGCAGCCCGATGATCTCTTCGAACAGCCCGGCCAGTGCGGACAGAATCCCTTTGTTCACGGTGGGGGATCCGGCCAGAACCGCTTTGGACTTGAAAATTTCAGTGATGATGTCGTTTTTGTCGGACTTGGCCACATTGAACAGTTTCACTGTGACGGAACTGTCTGCCGCAAGAATGCCCTTGGCAATGTTTTCCGCCATTTTCCGGGTGCTTTCCCACATGGTGTCGTAGATCAGGGTGATCTGGTTTTCTGCATACGCATCGGCCCAGTCCATATATTTGTTCACGATCTGTGTGGGATCCTGCCGCCAGATCACGCCGTGACTGGGGCAGATCATGTCCACGGGAACGTTCAAGGCCAGGACTTCCTTGATTTTTCTGGTTACCTGGGCACTGAAAGGGGTCAGGATATTGGCATAGTATTTGATGGCCTCCTGAAACAGTTCTCCCTGGTCCACCAGATCGTTGTACATCAGTTCCGTGGCCAGGTGCTGGCCGAAGCCGTCATTGCTGAACAGGATATTGTCGCCGGTAAGATAGCAGAACATGGTGTCCGGCCAGTGAAGCATGGGGGCCTCGATAAAGATCAGGTCTTTGGTACCGATATTGAGCTTGTCCCCGGTTTTGACCACCTGGAAGTTCCAGTCCTGGTGATAAAGTCCTTTGAGGGATTTTACCCCGTTGGCCGTGCAGTAGATAGGGGTGTCCGGGATGTGCTGCATCAGTTCGGGCAGGGCACCGGAATGATCGGATTCCGCATGATTGGCAATGATGTAATCGATCTGATCCAGAGAGATTTTATTTTTGAGGTTTTCCACAAATTCTTTGGCAAACGGGGACCATACTGTGTCGATGAGAACGTTTTTCTTATCTTTTACCAGATATGCGTTATAGGTGGACCCCCGGTGGGTGGAATACTCTTCTCCGTGGAAATGCTGCAATTCCCAGTCGATTTTTCCCACCATGAAAATATTGTCTTTGATTTTGAAATGCATGACTGCCTCCTAGATTTAAATGAAATGTTCCCTTATGAATTAAAGGGATCATGCCTTTAAAAGTCAAGGATTGTTTTTCGCATTCATATCGCTTTGCCAGAGATAATGGAGAGCTTTGCCGCCAGGGTTGACAACTGAGTGTTTTTGCCTTCATAATTATTCTGTATTGTGGGGAAAACCGGATCAATCATAAACAGGAAAACATCAAGGAGACAAAACCATGCGCGTGATCAAACTCAGTGAAACCAATGAATTCAAGCCCGGCGTGATGAACCGGTTTTTTCTGGTGGAAACGTCAGAGCATTTTAAAATCATCAATTTCAATCTGGATGCCGGGGTGGTGTTTCCGGTTCATTCCCATGATCTGGACGGAGAGCTGTCCATTCAGGTCCTGGAGGGAAAAGGGTGGTTCCTTGCTCAAAACGATGAAAAAATCCCCGCGGAAGAAGGGGATATTCTGATTTCAGAAATCAGGGAACCCCATGGGGTCGAAGCGGATACAAAAATGAGAATCATCGTCACCATCGCCCCGCCCATCTGATAAAAAACGTCCAGGAATTTTTTTTAAGTCAACGTTTATGGAGGGTTTATGAAACAGATCACAGTAATGCTGGGGTCGTCCCCTTACAGCGGCCAGGATGTGGACACGGTCCTAAGTATTGCAGAAGCGGCCCTGGAAAAGGGTCACCCGGTCACGATCGTAGGATCCGGCGACGGCACGTATGGGTTTCTCAAGGACCAGAAAGCGTCCGGAGCGCCTCATGCGGGAAAAGGGTTTGCCGCACTGATTGAAAAAGGGGCACATATCGATCTGTGAGGCACCTGTTTCAGCTTTCGCGGTCTGCGGAAGGACCAGTTTATCGACGGTGCGAAGCCAGGTACATTGAGAAGCCTGTTCAAGCGGCTTGGCGAAACGGACATTCTGATCAATGCCGGGCCATAAGGAGGGTTCCATGACAACCGATATTCTGATTATCGTTCGAAAAGGGCCGTACAGCGGATTTCAGGCGGCCGAGGCCCTGCGACATGCCAATGGGTCTTTGTCACTGGGGTTCCGTCCGGTTATTGTGCTTGTGGATGACGGGGTGTATCTGGCCAAAGAAGATCAGGCTCCCGGACAAAGCCACTGGCTGTCAATGAGTGAGACATTTGATGAAATCATCGCCCGGGGACTGTATGAAAACAAGGATGCACCGGCTGAATTTTATGTGGAAGAAGAATCGCTTCACCAGCGGGGGCTGACACCGGATGATCTGATTGAAAGCCTGGAACCGGTGGATTCCGGCAAGGTGGCGGAACTGATGCGCCGTTATCCGCTGCAACTGATATTTTAGGAGGTTGACATGAAGATCACCATTTTATTGAAAAGCGGTCCCTCCTCTATGGAAACTCGGCGCACACTGCAGGTGGCAGCGGATATGATGTCCCAGGGGGACACGGTTCACCTGTATCTGCTCCAGGATGCGGTTCATTTGAGCCGGGCAGAGTTGAAAAACGATGCATCCACAGCACTTGACCGGCTGGTTGACCAGGGGCTTGACGTAAGTTTCCTGTCCCGGGATGCCCGGCTCCGGGGTCTGGATGTATCCGCAGTCCCGGAAAAAATATCCGCCGGAACCTATGACACCCTGGTGGATCTGATGGTTTCCAGCGACCGGGTGATCGGGCTGCTCTGAGTAGGGTTCCTGAAAACGGGAAAGATGCCGGGCACCTTTGAAAACCAGGGTGCCCGGCGTTGTCACGTCAGGTCTTTTCCCCCTTCGAAATAACGCATGAACTGCACCCGCTCATAAGCAGCAGGGTTGGCGGTCGCCTCCTGGCTCAACCGGCCGCGGAAATCGTCAAGGCAATGATACTCATGTGTCTGCATCCAGGCTTTCAGATTGTCAAGCATGGTTTCTATGTGCGCCGGCCCCTTGCGGTAGAGGCTGGAGACCGTCTGCACCGATTTGGCACCGGCAAGGAGTTGTTTGATCAGGGCCGGACCATCGTGAACCCCGGTGGATGCGGCCAGATCACAATCCACCTTGTTTGCCATAATGGCGATCCAGCGCAGGGACACGGCCAGTTCGGCCGGGCTGCTGAACACAAAAGAGGGTTTCACGGTCATTTTGTCGATATCGAAATCCGGGCTGAAAAAGCGGTTGAACAGAACGAGCCCTTTGATACCGGTTTTAGACAGGCGCTGGATCATCGGCCCGAGGCTGGAAAAGTAATAGCTGATTTTAAGTGCCACCGGGATGGAGACGGCGGCCAGCACCTTGTCAATGACCTTGAAATAGGCTTTTTCCTGTTCCATGGAGGTCCGCTGGAAATCTGAGGGAAGAAAAAACATGTTCAGCTCTAAAGCGTCGGCCCCGGCATCCTGGAGACGGTCGGCAAATGCGGTCCATTCATGGGAGCTGACACAGTTGATGCTGGCGAAGACCGGAATATCCACGGCCTTTTTGGCGGCCTGGATCAGTTTGATATAGTGGTTGATTTTTTGGCCTTTGAGATGAAAATCAAAATAATCGAACTGGTCCAGATCAACGCCGTCTTTTTCAGCTCCCCGCACGGCGGGATACATGCTGTTATAAAAATGATTTATTCAAAGATTTTTATTCCTCCCAGTGAATACATTCCACCGGGCAGGTATCGATGGCCTCGTCAATACAATCTTCAGGGCCGCCCTCGGCCATAATGACAAAGGCTTTTTCAGTTTCTTCGTCAAATCCGAACACATCCGGGCAAAGCTCGACACAGGTCTCGCAGCCGATACATTCTTCTGTTTCGATGAACACCTTTTTACTCATGATGAATTCTCTCCTTTGTCCGCAGGATGCGGCCGGTCAGGCAAAATCACACCCTGATTATCAGACGGGCACCCCTGAAAACCAGGGTGCCCGGGTTTTTATGGAACATGTTTCAGAGGGTTACGGAAGTTGAGATCCCTGCTGCACTTCGCATTGATTGTCCGGGCAGAAAAGATTCAGCCAAAGGCCTTTGGTCTCCTTTGGAACGACACCGCCGGCCGGCAGGGTGATCTTGTTATCATCCAGGGAACAAGATCCGTCCGGGCAAGCCACTTCAAGCCACACACCTGCTTTGCCGGTAACGGCTTCGCGCTTTTCTGCGGGCAGGTTGGATATTTCAGTTTCAGGGATGATCCGGGCGTTTTCGATAAACACCTTCAAGCGGGCATCTTTGATTTCTTTTTTCATGACTTCTCCTTTATCTAAATTGAACCGTTATGTCTGTTCATGGCTGTACCCAACCACGAACAGGACTGAACCGTCACTTTCTGTGTTCATTAGCAATGATTTGCATGGAGTTGGTCCAAGTCAAGTTTTTTCCTATGCTGTGACCTGTTCCGGATCAGTCCAGATAGATTTGAGTAAATTGATCGATCATCTGATGAAAGGCTTCATGTTTGCCCGTGCCGATTCTTTCGGCTTCAAGGGTGTCAAACTCCTGGTACAGTTTTTCGTCGGTTTCCTGGGAAAAACGGGTCTCTCCCATGGGATACAGAATATTGTTTTCTTTGTAGATGTGGTCGAGCATCAGCAGAATGTATTTTTCGCACTCTTCGGCAAGGGCCCCGGATACAGCGGTGTCGCCGGACTGGAACCGGGCAAATGCCTGACGGATGGCTTTGATATGGCCCCGGCCCGTGTTATGTTCCGACAGCATGGTTTCAATGGGACCCTGTCTGGGAATACCGGCCAGTTCCATGGCTGGAAACAGCAGGTCTTCTTCTTTTCCGTGATGACATTTGTCCACAAAAATTTCAAAAAATTCCAGGATTCCCTCAAAATGGTCGAAATCCAGGGTGTGATCGGATTGAAGAGATTCACACATTTTTCTGAGCACACGAAATACAATTTTTATTCCTTCATGCTCATTTTTCAGCTGGTCAATGGATTTCATGAGTGGCTCCTTGGGAATGGATTATCATTTTTCTGCCGGGACTGATGGTTGGGTCAAAAAATCTCTGAAGGCAATAGGCTGAATGTTTGACCGCCCTTTTGTTGGCGGTCAAACATTCAAGGGTCTTTCAAAGATGGGCCGGATCAGTTGCCGGCCATCATGGCGGCGATGTCTTCGTCCACGTCGCCGGTGGGTTTGATATCAAAGTTTTCCACCAGCACGTTGAGCACGGTGGGAGACACGAATGCCGGCAGCGTAGGCCCTAAGCGGATGCCTTTGACACCCAGGTGCAGCAGGGCCAGGAGCACGGCCACGGCTTTCTGCTCATACCATCCGATGTCAAAGGAGATAGGCAAATCGTTGATGTGACCCACACCGAACGCCTCTTTGAGCTTCAGAGCGATGACCGCCAGGGAGTAAGAATCGTTGCACTGTCCGGCATCCAGGACCCTGGGAATGCCGCCGATATCGCCCAAATCCAGTTTGTTGTATCGGTATTTGGCGCATCCGGCCGTAAGGATCACGGTGTCCTTGGGCAGGTTTTTGGCCACTTCCGTGAAATACTCCCGGTTTTTCATGCGGCCGTCACATCCGGCCATGACAATGAAGCGCTTGATGGCACCGGATTTCACCGCATCCACCACCTTGTCGGCCAGGGCCAGGACCTGGTTATGGGCAAACCCACCGACGATGGTACCGGTCTCGATCTCCTGGGGCGGCTGACATTTCTTGGCACATGCAATCACTTCTGAAAAATCCTTGGCTTTGCCGTCTTCCCTGTCCGGAATGTGGGTCAGACCGGGATAGGACACCACACCCGTGGTGAAGATGCGGTCCTGGTAGGTGTTTTTCTTTTTGATGGGAATGATGCAGTTGGTGGTCATGAGAATCGCCCCGTTGAATGTTTCAAAATCCTCGTTCTGGTGCCACCAGGAACCACCGTAGTTGCCCTTGAGATGATCATATTTTTTGAATGCCGGGTAGTAGTTGGCCGGCAGCATCTCTCCGTGGGTGTAGACATCCACGCCCGTGCCTTCAGTCTGTTTGAGCAGTTCGTCCATGTCCTTGAGGTCATGGCCGGAGATGAGAATACCGGGGTTGGTCCCCACGCCCAGGTTGACTTCCGTGATTTCCGGATTGCCGTAGGCGCCGGTGTTGGCCTGGTCCAGGGCCGCCATGGTGTTCACGGAGCATTCACCGGCCTTCAATACCATGCCCACCATGTCATCCACGGACAGGTCTTCGGTGGTGGAGGCCAGGGCATTGAGGATGAACTCATAGATCTCGTCTTTTTCCACACCCAGAATGGCGGCGTGGTCGGCATAGGCGGCGATCCCTTTGAGCCCGATGATCAGCAGTTCTCTCAAAGACCGCACATCTTCGTTTTCCGTGGCAAGGACACCGACTTTTTTGGCTTTTTCCTGGTATTCCGCCTCATTGTCTGAAAACCACAGGGCAGCATCGGGCAGGGCGCCGGGTACTTTGCCTTCCACTTTGTCCTTCAGGTTTTTCTTGAATTCCTGGGCCTTTTTGATCCATTTAATCAGGTTGGCGTCATTGAAGTTCACGTTGGTGATGGTGGTGAACAGGGCCTTGGTCACAAACCGGCCCGCATCGGTGGTCATATCCGCACCGGCTTCCTTGCCTTTTTTGGCCAGCACGGCAATGCCCTTGAGATTGAAAATCAACAGATCCTGGAGATTGGCCGTGGTTTCTTCTTTTCCGCACACGCCTCTGACGGTGCATCCGGTGTTTTTGGCGGTTTCCTGACATTGAAAACAAAACATGGTGTTGCCTCCTTATATGTTGCGTTTAAGTTGCTGTCTGTGTGAGCCGGTCATATAGCCTTCCCAACCGGCTGCCCTTTGCTAAGATGATAAGATAGTACAGATGAACTGCCAATTCCTTGATATGGATCAATTTAGTATTTTAATTTTAAAAAATAATTTTTTAAACTGTTTTTTGACATATCCTGTAACCTTGTCTGTTGAATCACGTAAATTTTTTACCACCAGAACTCCGGGTATTTTCTGGAACCGACAATGTCCTCATCCGTAATGGTCTGCCGGCATTCATTGAACGCACTGAGTTTCATGGGTACTCCTCCTTCAGATTGTGTGAGGTGTTTTCTGTTTTTTATGGGTATCTGCATCAGGCCCGGCATCCGGATCCACAGAGATGTTTTCCACGATGCCAAGGTCACCCAGAATCATATACATGCACGGAATGACCAGCAGCACCATGGTGGTGCTGGCCATCAGGCCGAAGGAGGTGCTGATGACCAGCGGCACCAGGATCTGGGCCTGGAGACTTTTTTCAAGCAGC
>JAABTO010000082.1 GCA_011389835.1 Desulfotignum sp.
GTGTCATTTCGCAGCAGAATCAGGTGGCCATCCGGATCCTGACGCCGAAACGCATCGATCTCCTTGAGGGTGAAAACGATGCGGCCGCTCATGGCACCGCCGGACACCCCGGTTCCCTGGCCTAGAAACGCGGCTTTCAGTCGGCCGTCATCCGCTGCGAATACAGGCAGTTTTTTCCGGTCTCCCAGAGAAAGATCCCGGGCCTGAAGAATATATAGATCTTCAGGTTCCTGCCCTTCAAAGGTGAATTCGATCTCCTGGGGATTCCATCTTCGCTTGTAGATCAGCATCTGAACCATCGTTCTCAGCTGTGCATACACATCAGGAAACGCTTTTTCCAGGCTGATCCTGGTATCCCGGCTTTCCAGCTCCCGCTGCATTTCCGATATTGGCAACGTACTCACCAGCCCGGCCACCACATCTTCCCCCTGATTGCCGATGGTAAAATCCCCCCACAGCCGGATGGCGTCCCCGGGCAGTTTCGGGCTGTGGCTGAAGGCCACACCCGAACCGGACTGCCGGGACCGGTTCCCGAACACCATGGCCTGCACCGTGACCGCTGTACCCCAGTCATCGGAAATCCCCATGATTCGGCGGTAATCAATGGCCCGCTGGGCATCCCAGGAGGAAAACACTTTATGAATGGCCAGAAACAACTGATCCATGGGCGATTCCTCCAGGCTGATGCCGTTGAGCAGCAGCTGATTTTTGTAGGCCATGGCCACGGCCTTCATCTGATCCCCTGTAAAATGGCGCTTGAATTCGATGCCGGCTTGTTTTTTGTGGGCCGCAATGATCTGATCGAATTCATCTCTGTGAATGCCGAAGATCATGCCGTACTGCTGAACGAACCGGCGATAACTGTCCCAGGCAAACCAGGGGTTGCCGGATTTTTGAGCAATGGCTTCGGCAATCTCTTCATTGATGCCCACATTCAGAAACGAATCCATCATTCCGGGCTGGGAAATGGAAGATCCGGAACGAACCGACAGCAGCAGCGGTTTTTCAGGGTCTCCCAGCACCTTTCCGGTCTGCTGCTCCAGTCGTGACATCATGGAAGCCACCCGCTGTTTGAAGTTGACGGATACCGGGGTGTAGGTATCGATGAGATCCAGGCAACGGAACACCTCGGTGGTGATGATGAACCCCTCGGGCACCTGCACGCCGATCTGCTTGAGGCGCATCAGGTTCCATCCCTTGTTTCCCAGGATAATGATGTTCTGGTTGGCCACCTGTTCGTCACTGATGGGGGTCACCGCGCTTTTAGGGTCATAGTTGAGCAGCACACTCAACTCATCCTGGGACAGCTTTTCCGACTGCCGGAACAGGGTGTGCAGAATCCGGTTCAAAAACACATCGAGCTGCTGAAGCCCTAAAGATGTGGCGATGCGGTCCCGAAAAAAGACATCTGCGGCTCTCTGATCCAGCTTTCTGGCGGTTTTCGCATCCAGTTTGCCCTGGTCTGGAACAGATCCGGGCAAATATTTTTTCTGAATCTGATCTTTTCCGATGCGGGCTTCGATCTGCAGCAGGTTGGCGGAATGGATATTATGGAAATAATCATTGATGATATCTGCCACGGCCCGGACAAATCCCTTGAAAATATCCAGGTACTGGGTAAAGGAGCAGGTGGTGGTGTTGACCGAATACTTGAGAAACTCCATCTGAATATCCAGTTTGTTGGATTCGATACCGTCCAGGCTCAGGGCTTTTCGAAACAGGGTCAGTATTGAAAAAATCCGGACAAACGTGGGCTTGGTGATCAATCTCAGGTCGATGCTGCTGATCAGGTCTTCAAACAAGACATTGACAACGCTTTCAATGCGGAGTGACAATCCCATGGCATCAAATTTGGGTTCATTGTAGCTGCCGTACATGGACGGGATATCCACGGCAAAATGGCGCTTGTGGTAAATGGCCTCATCCGGCTCATGGATCTTGTCCGAAACAATGATGTCTTTAAGTTCAGCCATATAGCTGAGCAGCTGATCGATTTTTGTTTCGGGACGGGTCTGGTCCAGTGCCGCTGCCAGGCGCCGGGGATCGGGCAGGTCATCGGTTTTGAAGTTGGCCAGGTAGGATTTGATTTCCAGGTGCTCCAGCCCGTATTTTTCATTGAGCAGCCGAAAGAACCGCAGGATCAGCCGGACCCGCTGCCGGTCCAGATCTGTCACGCCCGTGACCTTGTCCACATACTGGTCCAAAACATCCTGGCTGTGAACAAGATACTCTTTTGGATGGTGCAGTTTTTTGATCTCCAGATACTTCATGATCTTTCCAGGACCATCCACAAACCGGCCCGATGTCTGAATCTCTTCATAAATGGAGGGCGGCACAAACGGCTCCAGCGGCGTCTTGTCCTTTGTTTTCCAGAAAATCATCACCTGCTGAATGAAATCCACGATCCGGCTGGAGCTTTCCACATGGCACTGCTTTCTCAGAAAATGGATCAACCGGTCCCGCCGATGGCAGGATTCATCCAGCTCGGTGGAAATGTCCCGCAGCTGACCCTCGGCCCCGATCTCGTTGAAAAACGCCGGCAGCAGTCGGGACAGCTGCTTGACCAGATTGTACACCCCCTCGATGTCCGCGTTGAGAAACCGGGTGATATCCCGGGGAAACAGATCAGTGTCCTTGATGAACACCCCGCCGACGGACAGGTAGATGATCAGCGCGGACAACAGGCGTTTGGACTTTTTGGGCTGCTGACAGATCAGGTTCAGAAACACCCGGATGTTTTTCACATGGGCCGTGTTTCCCTTGATTTGCCAGTCCTCTCCCGTTCCCTGAATCATGGGAAACTGAAACCCGTGGTTTACCACCCGGTCGATGAAATGGTTGATCAGTTCCACTTTACCGGTTTTATAAACCGCTTCGCCGATTTTATAGATACAGTCCAGCAGGGTTTGCGGATACCGACCCTTGTGTTCTTTGAAAAGGGAAAACGTCTGATTGATAATGGGGATATCTTTTTTGAAATCATCATCCCCGATGAGCCGGGTCAGAATCTGATTGATTTCATGAAGACAGTCCTTGTGTATCATGAACAGTCCGGGCACATGGATGGCATAGAACAGAAAGGTCAATTTGAGGTGGCGCCCATAGGTATCATCACTGCAGTGTTTGAGGATCTGACGGCTCACCGCCTTGAACTGATTCACAAATTCCCGGAACCCCGGGAACGCAATGAGTTTCCGGGTCAGGTCAGGAGCGCTTGGATTTCGGCTTTCGCAAAGGTCTCCCAGCTGCTGCCGCCAGAGGGTGATCCGTGCATGGGAAATCTGATCAAACACCTGCTCCAGTTCATGATTGAGCCGCCATTCATCAATATGCTTCTGCATCCATGCCAACGGGTCATCCTGATACAGCCAGTATGAAAACGACGCGTGATAATACCGTATCAGAACCCGGTTGAGTTCGCCGAAAAATCGGGTACCTGTTTTGAAAATACCGCAGCTTTTCTCCCGTTCCAGAAGCTGGCGCGTCAATTTGTCAGGTGGGTAATAGCTTTGTACAAAATAAAAAAATCCAGCATCATCATACCGGCAGATACGGTTCAATCCGTCCTCCAGCACCGGGAGAAAATCGATCAGCCGGTCTCCGGATTCCTTGATCATGTGCTGAAAAAACAGCATCAGATTGTCTGAAGCAGCGGTACGAACCGATTTGTCAATGCTTTGTTCAAATGCGGACAAAAAAACATCTGAAAAAAGGTTCACCGCGTGAATCCCTTTTTCATGGGATTGATACAGATAAAAATAATGGAGGGAAAAATGCCGGGCTTCGCTGACGATGAACGTCCAGTTCCGATAAGGATGGGACAGCTCCTTGAGGAAAATTTCCATTCGGTTCAAAATACCGACATATCCGTCAAAAATTTCAAGAAGCACCCGGTATTTCTCATCCACAGACACATCCACCCGGGTATCGGAAAGATTTGCCTCAAGGGCTTTTGATTTCACAGAGCAACCTCGATGATAAAGCAGTATGTCATGGGTCAGTTCACTGGTTCCCGTATATCAGGCCGACCCGGTTTTTTCAACTCAAGAATTGCATGGCATTCAACCATTTGGTTGATTTGTGAAAGAATTTCTTATATGATTCAGGTATCAGCGGTTAAGACAGCTCAACCTGGACCGTTTCCATCACCCAGATTTTAGCAATTTACTTAAGGAGAATTTTGTTTGATGAATGATGCATCGCAGTTTACGTTATACAGTGGGGGTCACCGGGGCGCTGAAGCGCAATTCGGTCAGCTCGCGGAACAATACGGGATCAAGGAAATCAATTTTTCCTTTGAAGGACACAAGCCGGACCGTCAGACCGGAATCCGGGTGCTCACCCCGGAAGAGCTGAAAAAAGGGGATGTCAGCATGGATATCGTATCCGCCCGCATGGGCCGCTCCTTTTCCAAAGCCGACAAGATCCGGAAAGTCATCCAGTCCATTTTTCACATGGTCAACAATGGATACCAGATATTTGTCGTGGGATGGATTCTGCCCGACAACACCGTCAAAGGCGGTACCGGCTGGGGCGTGGAACTGGGAAAACTGTTCAACCGCCCCTTGTTCGTCTATGAACAGGACCGCAAGGCATGGTTTTCCTGGGTGGACAATGCGTGGCACAAGGTCACCCCGGTCATTACCCACAAAAATTTTGCCGGCACAGGGACGCGGAACCTGACCGATGATGCCAGAACCGCCCTGACCGATCTGTTTGAACGGTCTTTCAATCAATCTTAGCGTTCTTTCCGGAGCCACTGATGTTTACGGCAAACGATCTGATTGATATTGCAGTGAAAATGGAAAAAAACGGCGAGGCACTTTATCTGGCCTCCAGGCAAAAAGCGCAGGGACCGAAGCTCAAATCTCTGATGCAGTGGATGGCGGAGGAGGAAGCGGCCCATGGCGCCTGGTTTGCGGACAAAAAAGACAAGTGGCGCTCTGCCGCCGACCAGACAGACCTGGAAACCATGCTTCCGGATGTGATCAAAGAGATGATGGGAGAAAAGACCCTGTCTCTGGATGAGGTGGATTTTTCGCAGGTCCGTTCCGTTCGGTCCCTGCTTGAAACGTTCATGACCTTTGAAAAAGATACGATCCTTTTTTACGAGTTTCTCCAGGCTTTTATCCAGGATGCCTCTGCTCTGGAAAGCCTGAAAAAAATCATTGACGAAGAAAACAAGCATGTGGCGGAACTTGCACAGATGATCCAGGCCATAACCCAGAAAAAGGTCCATGAAACATCTGACCTTTGACAACCGGTTTCTCCGGATACCGCCGCCCTGCTGGATCTGAACGAACCTGCCGGATGTCATGCCGCAGGTTTGTGAACCGTAAGCTGGGGAAAGGGGATTTCCCAGTCATTGGCGGTACAGGCTTCCGTACACCAGCGCTGGATGGCCCGGGAAATGCGGTTGTACAGCGGTGCCATTTTGCCGTCAAAATCCGCGATCACCACCAGATCCAGAGAAGATGACCCGGCCTGGGCAAATTCCACTCTCAGGTTCAGCAGGCTTTCCTCGTAGTCTTCGGCAGCCAGGCGTTCCCGGATATAGGCGTCCAGAATTTCCAGCACCCTGTTGGTGGCAAGCGACTGGAGATTATAGGAAATACCGAATCCGATCTTGAGCCTGAAATTCACCGACAGGTTCATGGGATTCATGCCCAGAAAATCAGCTGTCTGGTACACCTTTTTGGCGCCTCCGCGCAAGACCAGTTCCACCATTTCATGAGACAGACTGGTGACCCCCCCTCTTGTGCCGTCCGACAGAATCACCCAGTCATTTTTCCGGCACGGAAACCAGGGTTCATGTTTGTGGAACGGCCGGGAGATCAGATCCATGAGCGCCTCGATGGGAACACGCAGGGTCTGACCCAGATCCGGATTTTCCAGCACAGAATAAAAGTTGATTTTTTTCACCAGCCAGGGAACGTCTTTATAGACCACCCGTTCACCTTCCCGAACCGCACCGATGTTCAGGATCAGCCGGCTCTGGTTCACGAACCGGGGTACGGTATTTTTGACGGCCCAGGCCAGACCCAGAAGAAAAACAATGGCCAGAGACAAAAGCACCCAGTCCTCGAACAGATAAAACACCAGGATGACGGCAAACAAGGCGGCCAGAACACTCACGACCCGGTACAGCAGGTCCATGACCCGAAGATGGAACGGCCGGTATACCGACTGGTACCCCGGGATATGTTTAACCAGGAACAGATAGGCCACCCTCAGCAACAGCACGATCCCGATGCAGGCGATCAATGCGACGAACAGAAACAGGCCCCGGGTTTTGAAAAACTGCTTGATGGTTTTCTGGGAGGATTCGAGAATGGATTTTTCTTCGGATTCCAGTTCCGCCAGCTGCATCTGGGTAATTTCCAACCGGCTGACAATCTGTCTTTCCTGTCCCTGCCATTCCGGTATCAGTTTTTCCAGTCCCTGTTTCAACTGCGGGTCTTTTGTCCGGGAAATCAGATCCATCAGATTTTCATTGGCCTGCTGGGCAATCGGTTTCAATTCCTGGAACTTGGACAGCTCCTCCTTGAGATCGGATTTCTGCCGGGCCTTTTGTGTCATCTGTTTGAGTTCCATGATGCCCGGTTTGATCAAGGAGACCAGTTCGTCTTTCCAGTTGAACGGGGCTTCTTTTTTCTCGGCAAACAGGTCGATGTCCACCCCGGTGGCGATCCGTTCAAAATCCTGTCTGGAAGACGCCAGCATTTTATCCAGTCTTTCCAGTTCCGCCGCCAGATTGTTTTTTTCGGTTTCCGACGCAGTTTCGGCCATGGCCGCCTGCTTTTCAATGATCCGCTGTTCCAGATGCCTGATGTGATCGAGCATGGAATCGAGCATGGACAATGTGCCGGAATCGGCTGCCATGGAATTCTCGTTCAAATCCTGCACATCCTGTGCTTTGCCCGGCTGAACGGACAGATGCAGACCTGCCATCAGAAAAAACACTGTTATCCATATCCGCAACTTCACCACGTCACTCCTTTGTTTATGATTGTTTTCGGGTCCCATACCATAAATATAAAAAACCGGATTATTCTTGTGGATACCGCGCCTGAAGCTCCGATATCAGGTCATCCACCCGTTTACGGATCTCTTTTCCCACAGATGCAAGGCCATCACCCCCCTGGGGATCATCCAGGTCCCAGTAACGGGTGTCCGTCCCCGGCACGGACACCTTGTCCGACGCCATGCTTACCACACAGGATGGTTCCCGGTCCTTGAATTCTTCAGCCATGAGGGTGTCCAGGCCCCGGGGCAGGCGATACTTGATATCGATGCCCTGACCCTCTAAAAATCCGCGGGTTTCGGCATGAATATCATCGGCAGGGTGGGTCCCGGCGGACAATACCCGGATCCCCCCTTTGGCCGCCATTTTTGCATATGCCGCCGCCATCTGGCTGCGGCAGGCGTCTTTGTTGGAAACAAACACCAGCGACGGTTTGTTCAGCTGTGCATCCATGACCCGGTCCGCTGCCTGCCGGATATCATTTTCCACCCCGGGAACAGATGCCACGGCGCCGGCCGCCTCCACTTTCTTGTATGTCAACGATTCAGCAAACCGGGCGGAAATGGCATCGAAAAAATAATGGGCCGTCAGTTCCACCCCGTCAAACAGCCGTTTTCCACCGGACGCACCGACAGCCAGCAGCACTCCCTGGCGGGATCCGGCATCCGGGTCTGTCAGCTTCATTTTGTATCTGCGCCCCCAGAACATCTGGCACCGGTCGATCAAAATCTTTGCCTGGGCCGACACATTATAGAAAAATACGGGCGATACCAGCACCACCACGTCCGCTCTTCGGATCAGGCCGTAAATCCCGGGTTCCATCTCATCTTTGATGGGACAGAATCCTTTTTTTTCACACACCACCAGTTCCCGGCACGGCTGGATATTCAATGTGTCCAGGTCAATGGTTTCTATTCGTGCGCCCCGGTTTTCACATGCTGCAAGAAACCGGTTCAGCAGATACACGGAATTTCCTTTCTTCCGGGGGCTTCCCTGCAATCCGAGTACAAACATGGGGGGTCTCCTTTCATGATAACGGCCGGGAGCTGTTTTTCGGTGCTGCCCGGCATTTTGTTTCCCTTCAAAATGACGATATTCCATGCCGGTTGTCAAGCAAATCCTTGAACAAACCCTTGTTTTGGATTAGTCTTTGACAAAAACGGTCAGTCTGTCTATGCGGTATACCGGATACGGCAGGTTCACCATCCGGTCTGAATTTTTTGAATCTGGAGGCCCTATGAAATTTGTCGTTATCGGCGGAGATGCCGCCGGCATGAGTGCAGCCAGCCGCGCCCGGCGGCTGTATCCCGACCTTGAGATCACCGTGCTGGAACAGGGATTCGACGTGTCTTACAGCGCATGCAGCATGCCCTATAACATCGCCGATCCGGACACCCCCATGGATGATCTGGTGGTGAGAACTGCCCAAGAATTCATTGACAAACACCATATTGATCTGCGAACCGGTCATCGTGCCACGGCCATTGATCCGTCCACAAAACAGGTGACCGCCCGCACCCTGCACGGCGAATCCGTTGTCTTTGCCTACGACAAACTGCTCATTGCCACGGGTGCGGTGCCCACCCTGCCGGATCTGCCCGGAAAAGACCGGCTCATGCCGCTGAAACAGCTCGAACACGGCCGGCGCATCAAGGAGATGATTCAGAAACACCCGGTCAAAAAAGCTGTGATCCTGGGCATGGGATACATTGCCCTGGAAATGTGCGAAGCCCTTGCCGGGCTGGGTATCCAGGTGACCATGGTCAAACCCGGGCCCCGGCTGTTGCCCTGGCTGCCCGAGAAACTGGCACAGATCGTTCAGGAGGAACTGATCCGCAAACATGTCATGCTTCACATGGGAACCGATATTTTGCGCATTGAATCTAGAGGCCCGGGCAGTACCATCATCTGTGACGGCCTGGCCCTGGATGCGGATCTGGTTATCGGCGCCACGGGCGTGGCCCCGTGCAGCGACCTGGCAAAGGATGCCGGACTGGACCTGGGCGTGTCAGATGCCATCCGCGTGGACCCGTATCTGCGCTCCTCAAACCCGGATATTTTTGCGGCCGGCGACTGCGGGGACGCCATCCATGTGGTCACGGGCAAACCGGTCTGGATTCCGCTGGCCCTGCGGGCCAACCGGGCCGGATGGGCCGTGGCGGACAATCTGTTTGCAGACAGCAATGCCCTCCAGGGGGTGGCCGGCACCGCCGTGTTCAAGGTGTTCGATCTGACCGTGGTCCGGTCCGGCCTGACCCTGTCCGAAGCAAAAAAAGCCGGGTTCGATCCGGTGGAAAACCAGATCACCAGCCTGTCCAGAGCCAGATGGCAGCCGGGTGCGGCAAAAATTCATATCAACATGGTGGGGGACCGGCAATCCGGACGGCTGTTGGGTGCCCAGGCAACCGGCACGGACGGGGTGGCCCACCGCATCAATGCCGTGGCCGTGGCCCTGCATGCCAACATGTCGGTGGCGGATTTTATCCAGACCGATCTGGCTTATGCCCCGCCGTTCAGCCCCACATGGGACCCGATGCTCACTGCGGCGATCCAGCTGCAAAAAAAACTATAATTGCCCTCGGGCTGCGGCCAGCCCTTCCTTTTCATCCACCCGGGACAGCAGCAGCCCGCCGGCAACAAAAAAAAGTATCACCACAGCCACCCCGGCCCGCTGGGAATCAAACGCCTGGGTCAACACCCCCAAAAGCAGCGGCCCCATAAATGCGGTCAGTTTGCCGGAAAATGCGAAGAACCCGTAAAACTGATTTTCCTTGTCCCTGGGCACAAACCGGCCCAGAAGCGACCGGCTGGCACTCTGGTTGGGTCCGGCAAAAAATCCCACCAGAATGCCCGCCACCCAGAACATGGATTTGTCCGGGGCCAGGACCGCCATCAGCGCGGCCAGGGCCAGGATCGCGTTGCTGACCTGAATGGTGGTCTTTCCTCCCAGCCGGTCGTCGAAGACACCCATGATCAGAGCCCCGGCCCCGGCCGCCACATTGAGCACAATCCCGAAAATCATGATCTCCTGAAAGCTGAACCCGAAGGTACCGGCCGCATAGATACCGCCAAAGGCAAAAATGGTCACCAGTCCGTCATTGTAAATCATCCGGGCCACCAGAAGACGGACGATCTGCCGGTACCGGCGGATGTCCCTGAACGTATCCTTCAAGTCCGCCACCCCGGTCTTTATGATGCCGGTCTTTTTGGATCGCACCAGAGGACGTGTTCCGGGAACCCAGACAAACAGCGGAATGGAGAACAGGGCAAACCACACCGCCACCAGCAGGCACGCGGCCCGGATATGGGCACCGCCTGTGGTGGAAACACCGAACCAGGGAACCTCCGGCTGGATGAATGCCGCCAGGACGAAACCCATGGCTGCCAACCCCCCGATATATCCCACACCCCAGCCCACGCCGGACACCCGGCCGATATTTCTGGATGTGGCGATGTCCGGCAGATAGGCATTGTAGAACACATTGGAAAACTCGAACGCGATGTTGGAAACCACGAACCAGACAAGGGCCCACATCACCTGGCCGGGTTCAATCCAAAAGAGCGCAGCCGTACCAGCCACCGTCACGGCAGTGGACACGAACAAAAATGGTTTGCGCAGCCCGCCCTGATCCGCCAGAGCCCCGAGTACAGGAGAAAGAAATGCCACGCACAGGGCGGTCAGGGTCACCCCCCTGGACCACAGGGCCGTGCCGGTCACCGGGTCCGGTGCAATGGTCGACACAAAATAGGTGCTGTAAACAAAAGTAACCACCAGGGTGGTGTAGGCGGAATTGGCAAAGTCAAATACCACCCAGCCGAATACCGTGTACCGGCCCACAGGTTTTGTGATCATCAGCGATTCACCCCTTTTTGCCGTAAAGATCGATTTTCAGGTCATGTTTACCACGCCAGACCCGGCAGGCAGAAATTCCCGGCCGCACCCGGGGAAGGGTGGGATCGTCTGCCAGATTCGTCAGGGAACGATGCTGCGTGATCCGTTCCGACACCCGGTCCAGCAGAGACAGTGCCCCGGTTTCCGCTTCCCGGGCCAGGTCCGGTATACCGGCGCTGCATTTTTGGCCGGTGTCGGGATCTTGGTACGTGAACCCGGCGTCAAAAAAAGACGACACATCATCAGAATCCGCCGGATAAAACAGGGACAGGGCCAGATCCAGACCCCTGTATGGGCCAGTGTTCAAACGCTCCAGTATCCGGTACACGCCTTTATTTTGAAACACGGCCTGATAAAACACATGGGACCAAACAGCGTATTTCAGACAGGTCTCATCTCCGGGTTTGTCCAGTACAAACACCCTTTTCAGATAACCCAGCAGCCGGTTTCGATTCACTTCGGTTTGCGACAGAATCCGTCCCAGGCTTGTCCGGACACCGGCATCGGCCTGATGCAGAAAATACAAATCCAGGGCGGTCTCAAACTGACGGTGCCGGGCCGTGGCCCCCGGATGCACCCGGGACATGCCCGAGTAATAATACACCAGGGGATGAAATGCGGTATCCGCAAAAATATGGCAGAGAATACCGGCTCCCAGAGACAGGGCCGGGGTATCCATCCCAGGTGTTTGCATCTGCTCAAGAAATGAGAGCACCGGTATCAGTGCCCGGGCATCCTGACCATGGAACGGTGCGGCCGCCGCCTGAATCCGGCCTGATCCGGGTCCGACCAGATAGTAAAAAGGGATATCCGGTGCCACCGCTCCGAGAAAAAACAGGTTCTCACAGGTATGGACCGGATCAAAAAATACAGAACTTTCCGCCAGTTGGGATTTGACCCGGTCAGCCAGATACCAGTGGGATATTTCCTTGGGCATGGGAGAGATTCCGCCGACTTCAGATGGATGTCGCCGGTGCGGGCAAATCAAGACCTTCCAGGGCCAGCAGTTGATGCTTCACATCCAGCCCGCCGCCGAATCCGGTCAGGGTCCCGTTTTTTCCGATCACCCGGTGGCAGGGAATGACAATGGGAAGGGGGTTTTTGGCGTTGGCCATGCCCACGGCCCGGGCCGCGCTGGCATTGCCGATCCGGCGGGCCAGTTCCCCGTAGGAGATGGTGGTGCCGTAGGGCACTCTGGCCAGTTCCCGCCACACCCGGCGCTGAAACGGGGTGCCGGTCAAAGAATAATCCAGGGAAAACCGTGTCAGGGATCGGTTGAAATATCTGTCCAGCTGAAACAGGATATCAGAAAACCGCTTTTCATCATGTCTCCACTCTGAATCCGGGGAAATCACGGATTTTCCCCTGGGAAAACCGATGAATTCCAGTTTATTCCCGCCGCCCACCAGCAATCGGCCCACCGGGGAGTCATAATGACAAAAATACATTTCTCCCTCCTTTTTTCGCAGTCCTGTGACAGCCATGTCTGATCTTTATCAAAGAATTCAATGGAAAGAAACGGGTAATTTTTAATTTTGGGTTTGAACAAACACACGGTTGTAAGTATACTTGGTTCATGGAAATTGAACTCATTGAAATCCGTGACCACCTGTTTTCCCACCCGCCGTTCAGAAACCTGCCCCGGCAGGTGGTGGATGACCTGGTGTCCCATATCGAGGTGGCCTACTATCAGGCCGGTACCATGATCCTGGAAAAGGGGCAGGACAATCATTTTCTGTTTTTCATCCGCAGCGGGGCCGTGGAGATTCTGCGAAGCTCGGGCGAACTGTACACCCAGATGGGAGAAGGGGAGTGCTTCGGCCAGTTTTCACTGCTGCGCAAGAAAAAAGTCCGTTACGCGGCCCGGGCCATTGAAGACACCCTGGTGTATAAAATCCCGGATGCCCAGTTTCAGGAGCTGGCAGACACCTATGACCGGTTTGCCGACTTTATGGAGGAAGAACACAGTGTCCGGCTGAAAAACGCCCTGGGCCGGACCGGTCAGGCCAACCAAAATCCATTGATGATTTCAAAAATTCACAAACTGATTTCCCGGAAAATCGTTACAGCCTCTCCGGATATTTCCATCCAGCAGGCCGCTCAGATCATGACGGAAAAACGCGTGTCTTCTCTGGTCATGGTGTCGCAGGATTCGGAACAGAACGCCTCTCCGATTGTCGGACTGATCACGGACCGGGATCTGCGCAAACGGGCCATCGCCCCGGGACTGGCGTTGTCCACCCCGGTGCGGGAAATCATGTCCACGGACATCATCACCCTTCAGGCTGAAGCATACGCTTTTGAGGCCATGCTCACCATGATGCGGCACAACCTCCATCATTTGCCGGTGCTGGCGGGGAACCAGCCTGTGGGTGTCATCACGGCGGCGGATCTGGTTCGCTATGAATCCCATGGTTCGGTCTACCTGGTGGGAGACATTTTCCGCCAGACCGAGATAAACGGACTGGCAGCCATGGTTCCGAAAACCCGTCAGCTGTTCATCCAGCTGGTGAACGAGGATGCCAGTTCCCAGACAATCGGCGCTGCCGTCTCCCGGATGGGCATCAGCATTTCCCAGCGGCTGCTCCAGCTGGGGGAAAAACAGCTGGGGCCGCCGCCGGTGCCATACTGTCTGCTGGCGCTGGGGTCCATGGCCCGGGACG
>JAABTO010000083.1 GCA_011389835.1 Desulfotignum sp.
ATAAAACCGGTTAATTTTTAAAAAATCAAAAAAAGAGTTGACAATGCCCGGAAAAACATATAAATTCGCCTGTGTTTTTTGGGAGTGCCCCTCGGGCCGTTAACTCAGTTGGCAGAGTATCTGCCTTTTAAGCAGAGAGTCGCTGGTTCGAGCCCAGCACGGCCCACCAGATAACCAGAGCACCAAAAGCCAGAAAACCTGATGCGTCCCCATCGTCTAGCCCGGTCCAGGACACCGGCCTTTCACGCCGGCGACAGGGGTTCGAATCCCCTTGGGGACGCCACCTGAACATACTCAAGGCTTTCAGCAAAATGCTGAAAGCCTTGTTTTGTTAGTGGGGGGCGATATGTTCTTTCATACAAGCCTTTGTGGATCGTTGTCATGACGTTGGAACCACTCATTTTACAGGTGGATGCACTGGAAAAATCCTATAACGGCCGGCCGGCGGTGGCCGGCATCAGTCTGGCCATCTCGGCCGGGACCTGCTTCGGCCTGCTGGGACCCAACGGCGCCGGTAAAACCACGGCGGTTGAAATGATGGAGAATATCCTCGCACCCGACCGGGGCCGGATTCTGTTCAAGGGAAAAGACCGGGACCGGTCATTCAAACAACAGGTGGGAATCCAGTTTCAGCAGACCGAACTGATGGCGTTTCTGACTGTGGAAGAAACCCTGAAAACGTTTGCGTCCTTTTACGAAAAGCCCATGCCGGTGGATCAGGTGATGGATCTGTGCATGCTCAAGGAGATCGGAAAACAGCGCAACAACCGGATATCCGGTGGGCAGCGTCAACGGCTTCTGCTGGGCCTGGCCCTGGTCAATGACCCGGATCTACTGTTTCTGGATGAACCTACCACCGGCCTGGACCCACAGGCCCGGCAACATGTGTGGGACATCATCAAAAGGGCGCGGTCCCGGGGTAGGACCACCATCCTGACCACCCATTACATGGAAGAGGCCTGGGTGCTGTGCGATACCGTTGCCATCATGGATAAAGGCACAATCATTGCCCAGGGATCCCCAAAACATCTGGTCCAAATCCATTGTGCAGACATGCCGCCGGAATCCCGGAACCTGGAATCGGTGTTTCTCGCACTTACCGGTAAACGGTTGAGGGAGTGAGGCCATGAGCCTGAAGCGCATGTGGGCCCTGTTCATGGCCAGGAGTCTGGAATTTATACGTGACCGGGCCGGGTTCGGGTGGAACATTCTTTTTCCATTTCTTCTGGTGGCGGCATTTGGCATCGCCTTTGGCACGGATGCAAAAAAACAGTTCAAGGCAGGGGTGTTTCCGGTGACCGATCCGAAGCCGGCTCTTGAGACCGTTGACATTCCCGAAACCCTGAAAACCGACCCTTCGGTTCAGCTGGTGTTTTTCAAGGATCTTGATCCGGCCCTGGAAAAGCTTCGGCATCACAAGATCGATATTCTGATCCAGTCAGGGGAGGACAAAGGGTCCGGCGGGGTCCGGTCAACAGATAAAACAGTGGTGCGCTACTGGGTATCGGATGCATCGCCCAACGGCGCATTGATGGAAAAACTGGTGAAAGCGGCCGTGGTGCCGGAGTTTTTCCTCGACGGCCGGCTGCACAGGCAGGCGGTGCCCGGCACCCCGGTCCGGTATATCGACTGGCTGTTCCCGGGTATTCTGGGCATGAACATTATGTTTTCCGCTTTTTTCGGGGTGGGATACGTGATTGTCCGGTACCGGCGCAACGGTGTACTCAAGCGGTTGAAGGCCACGCCGGTCACCGCGTTTGAATACCTGACCGCCCAGCTGATCTCCCGGGTGGTGGTGTCCATGACCGCATCCATGGTGGTGTGGGCCGGGTGCCATGGGATATTTACATTTCAGATGCAGGGATCGTATCTGGATGCGGCGGTGGTATTTTTCGCCGGCACGGTATGCCTGGTGTCCTTTGGCCTGATTCTGGCCTGCCGGGGAACCAATGAAGAGTTGACCAACGGCATCATCAACTTCATTTGCTGGCCCATGATGTTTCTGTCCGAAGTCTGGTTTTCCATTGAAGGGGCGGCCGGATGGATAAAACAGGCGGCCGGGTTTCTGCCGTTGACCCATTTTTTGTCCGCCGCAAGAAAAGTGATCAATGACGGGGCCACCCTGTCCCAGGTATCCGAAGAGGTGATGATTCTGTCAGTCATGAGTCTTTTGTTTCTGGCCGTCGGTTCCCGGCTGTTTTCCTGGACCCGTTAGCATGACATGGTGTATATTGATAAAAACAGGTATGTGGCGCGTCAACAATTTCTAGGAGATGAATATGAAACCCGTGGTGGTCCTGATGGGCCGGCCCAATGTGGGTAAATCAACGCTGTTCAACCGGCTGGTCCGGGGCCGGCAGGCTCTGGTGGATGACCTGCCCGGGGTGACCCGGGACCGGCATTACGGGGAAGCCAGTTGGGACGACAAACCGTTTACCGTCATCGATACCGGCGGGTTTCTGACCGGGGATGATGATCCGTTTGCCCCTCAGATCAGGGAACAGCTCAACCTTGCCGTGGCGCAGGCGGATGTGCTGGTGTTGATTCTGGACGGCCGGACCGGCTTGTCTCCGTATGACCGGGACCTGGCAGCCATGCTTCGCAGATCCGGAAAACCGGTGTTTTACCTGGTGAATAAAATTGAACATCAGCGTCAGCAGGCGTCTCTGGGAGAATTCTATTCTCTGGGGATCGAGATGTTTTACGAGGTGTCCGCAGAACACGGCATCGGTATGGATGATTTTCTGGAAGACCTGACCACCGGATTTCCCGATGCCGGTTCACAGGAGGAACCGCCGGTACAGGAACCGGTCCGCATCGCCATTGTGGGGCGGCCCAATGTGGGAAAATCCAGCCTGGCCAACCGGTTGTTCGGATCTCCCCGGGTGGTGGTCAATGATCAGGCCGGCACCACCCGGGACGCCATTGAACTGGCCGTTACCCGTAAAGAAAAACAGTTTGTGCTGGTGGATACGGCAGGGATCCGCCGCAAGGGCCGGGTCACCCGGAAGCTGGAAAAAGTATCCATTCTCAAATCTCTCAAAAGCATGGATGACTGCCATGTGGCATTGATTCTCATTGATGCGGCCGAAGGCATCACCGATCAGGACATCACCATTGCCGGGTATGCGGAAAAAAAAGGGTGTGGTGCCATTTTTCTGCTCAACAAGTGGGATCGGGTGGATAAGGCGGAAAAAGGGGAAAAAGCCTTTATCTCGGAACTGCGGCAGATGGCCAAATTTCTGTCTTATGCCCCGGCCATGACCATTTCCGCCCTGACCGGTCAGCGGTGCCATAAAATTTTAGACATGGCCGCCAGGGTATATGAAGAATACCGGTTCCGTATCAACACCGGAACGTTGAACCGGATCATCGCGGATGCGGTACAGCGGGAGGAGCCGTCCCTGCACAAGGGCCGCCGCCTCAAATTTTTCTATGCCACCCAGGTGGCCACCCGGCCGCCCTGTTTTGTGTGTTTTGTCAATTACCCCAAAGCCGTGCATTTCTCTTATGAGCGCTATTTGGTCAATCAGCTGCGTCAGATGATTCCGCTGACTCTGACGCCCATCCGTCTTTACTTCAGGGAAAAGACCGGACGGATGGATTTTTCCGGTAAAACCCGGGAAAAGGAGCGCATTGCTCTTAAAAAGCAACGGATCACCACAAAGCGGGAAAAACAGCGCAAGGACCAGAGCCAAAAAAAGCGGCAGCGGGACAGGAAAACGGGGGGCTGATGGATCTGTTTGACGCTCATTCAGATTCGCATCCGGACAAAACAGCACCGCTGGCCGACCGCATGCGGCCCAGACAGTTGTCCGAGCTTAAAGGCCAGGACCACCTTATCTCTCCGGGCAGCCTTCTGGCCCGGGCTATTCAGGATGACCGGGTGTTTTCCATGATCCTGTGGGGTCCGCCCGGATGCGGGAAAACCACCCTGGCCAACATCATTGCCAATGAAACCCAATGTGAATTCATCCGGATCTCCGCGGTGCTGTCCGGGGTGAAAGAGGTCCGGCAGATCATTGACACGGCCCGGGAAAAACGGGCGTTGTTCAAAAAACGGACCCTGCTGTTCGTGGATGAGATTCACCGGTTCAACAAGGCCCAGCAGGACGCTTTTTTACACCATGTGGAAACCGGGTTGATCACCCTGGTGGGGGCCACTACGGAAAATCCCTCTTTTGAAGTGATTCCGGCCCTGGTCTCCCGGTGCCGGGTGTTTGCCCTCAAAGGCCTGCAACCCCGTCATATCCTGGACATTCTCATGCGGGCCCTCACCGACCCGGTCCATGGCCTGGGATGGGATGCGAACCGGTTTGAAAAAGACGCGCTCACGTATCTGGCCCAAAGCGCGGACGGCGATGCCCGCATGGCCTTGACCGCACTGGAAGCGGCCGCCTTTCATTTGAGCGACAAGGCAACCATTTCTCTGGCAGATCTGGAAACCGTGGTGGGGAAAAAGGCGCTGTTATACGATAAGGCCGGGGAAGAGCATTACAACCTGATTTCCGCGTTCATCAAAAGCATGCGGGGCAGTGATCCGGATGCGGCCATCTACTGGCTCCAGCGCATGCTGGCGGCCGGAGATGATCCGTATTACCTGATTCGGCGCATGGTCCGGTTCGCCACCGAAGATGTGGGCATGGCAGACCCCGGGGCCTTGACCATGGCGTTGAATGCCGGAGAATCCTTCCGGCTGCTGGGCCGGCCAGAGGGGGACGGATCTCTTTTTCAGGCCGCGGTGTACCTGGCCACGGCACCCAAAAGCAATGCCGTTTACGCGGCCCAGAAACAGGTGACCGATCTGGTGGAAAAAACCGGATATCAGCCCGTGCCCCTGCATATCCGGAACCCGGTCACCGGTTTGATGAAGGAGATGGGATATGGGAGGGGATACCGATATGCCCATGACCATGAAGGCGGGTTTGCCCCCCAGTCCTATCTGCCGGAATCTCTGGACGGGCAGCGGCTGTATTGCCCCACGGACCGGGGGTATGAAAAAATTGTCAAACAGCGGCTGGAGGCCTGGATCGCTTTGCGGGACAAAGCGGCTAAATAACGGCGGCGGTGGTTTTTTTCACCGGGTCATGGGACAGGCGGACGGCTGTGCCTATCATGTCGCGGCCGGTCAGGGCCGTAAAGACATCCGGGTCATTCACCGTATTGGCCACAAACCGGTTTCCCTGGTCGGTCCGGCCGTAGATGACCCCGTAAGCCGGGGTGTGGTCCGGGTGGTAGACCACGGTATAGGTGTCGATCACGCCTTTGCCTGAAGGGGTCTTATCGACGGGCACCGGCCCGGGTCCGGTCAGGGGATCGGCATGATCGGCTTCAGCCGTGCCTGCCAGGCTTTTTTCAGGCCGGCGGCTGCTGTAAATACCGGCGGCATGCTTGTGCATGAACCATCCCAGGGCGGTGACCATGCCGGTACGGTAGCGGCCGTCAGCGATCTGTTCCGCCAGGGTGGCCACGGCATGCAGGTTGTAGTTGTTGCCGGGGCCCCCGAAAAAACCCAGTCCGCCGGTCAGGGTCAGGGGCCGGGAATCATGGTCGGTCAGGCCGGCCATTTTTCTGGCAATGGACACGGCACACGGGAAACACGAATACAAGTCAAAGCAGTCCATATCGTCCAGAGTGAAACCGGACCGATCCAGAGCTTTGTCCATAACGGTTTTCATAGGCACACTCACCGTAAAGTCGCTCTTTTGCACCATGAACCGCTGCCGGTCCGTGGCATATCCGCCTCCGGCAAAATACACCGGTGGCTGGTCCTTTTTCCGCGTTTCCCGGGACGCCTTTTCCGACATGAGAATCACGGCCGCAGCCTGATCCACGGTGATGAACGCGTTCATGAACTTTGTATAGGGAAACGCCACCGGCCGGTTGTCCGGTGCCGGTGTGACGATCTCTTCTGCGGTTCTGGGTATTTTACTCCAGGCAAAAGGATGGCCGGCCGCCACCCGGCTGAATTGCGACCACATGCGGCCGGTCCGGTGCAGATAATCCGGCAGCGTCAGACCGGATGCGTGCCACAGGGCGGTCTCGAACAACGGAAATCCCTGCATGGGATGCTGGATGCCATGCCGGGTTTCCAGGGGAAGGGCGCCTCTGGCGTCGTCTCCGGCATAGTCAAGCGGAACGCCTTTCAGCAGGGCGCTGTCGGGCCGGGAAGTGCCGGGGGTTCTTCTCACATAGGCCTCAGCCCCCACCACCAGAACCCGTTCCAGCTGGTTTTTTGCGATCAGAGATCCTGCCAGGTTGATCAGGGTCTGGGGGGAATTGCCGCCGATGTCCGACAGATGGGTAAATCCGGGCGTGGCCCCCAGGGCCGCGGCCAGCCGGGCCGGTGCGTCCGGACAGTGGGCACTGAGCGGTCTCACCACCAGGATACCGTCCAGCTTTGAAAGTATGGATGGATCAGCCAGAGTCCGGCCGGCCTGCCGGGCCGCCTGAACCATGAGACCCGGGACATCCCGGGGATTGTCCGCCTCTTTGGGCTGGGTCACCTGGCCCCATCCGGCCACCACCACATGTGTATCCATACGCATTCAGATCCTTGGATGAGTGTTCAGTTCACTACAGACTGAACAGTCTTGCGTAAAAAAACCCGTTTGTCAATTGTACGGTACCGTCATAATCTCTTGTTTTTTGTGCGGCTCTCTGCTATGGACCTTGGAATGGATATGTGCAGTTATAATGTAACTATGGTTTGAAGAACATGAAAAGTTTCTCTGCTGACAGCAGGGTGACAAAAACAACCGAATACGCGTGGAGGCATACAATGAAGAATGTGGTAATTGTCAGTGGCGTTAGAACACCTGTGGGATCGTTTGGCGGCTCTTTGAAAGCGGTGTCTGTAAGGGATCTGGGCACCTGTGTCATGAAAGAAGTGCTCAAACGGGCGGGGCTGCGTCCGGGGGTGACCGAGGAGCAGGCCGCATACGGCCCGGAATCACTCAAGGACCAGGGAATGATCGATATCGAAAAAAAAGGGTATGATTATGACCAGGGATTGAAGGAACTGTTTGTGGATGAAGTGATCATGGGCAATGTGCTCCAGGCGGGCCAGGGGCAGAACACAGCCCGTCAGGCCATGATCCATGCCGGTCTTCCCCGGCTCACCCCGGCCATGACCATCAACAAGATCTGCGGTTCCGGTTTGAAGGCGATTGCTTTGGGTGCCCAGGCCATCATGGCCGGCAGCGCGGACGTGGTGCTGGCGGGCGGTCAGGAAAGCATGAGCAACGCGCCCATGGCATTGCTGAAAGCCCGATGGGGTCACCGCATGGAACTGACCGGCCAGGGACCGGTGCATGACCTGATGGTGTTTGACGGGCTGTATGAAATTTTTTACGGGTACCATATGGGGTTGACAGCGGAGAATATCGTGGCAAAATACGGTATTTCCAGAGAAGAACAGGACCAGCTGGCCCTGCTGAGTCACAACCGGGCCCTGGCCGCGGTAAAGGACGGCACTTTTGCCGAAGAGATCGTGCCCGTGACCATTGCATCCCGAAAAGGGGATATCGTGGTGGACACGGATGAACGACCCATGGAGACCAGCATGGAAAAATTGGCCAAACTGCGCCCGGCCTTTAAAAAAGACGGCAGCGTCACCGCAGGCAACGCATCCGGCATCAATGATGCGGCCGCAGCCGTGCTGCTCATGACCGAGGAAAAAGCCGATGAACTCGGGCTTGAAAAACTGGCGCGAATCAAGGCGTTTGCCTCGGGCGGTCTGGATCCGGCCTATATGGGGCTGGGCCCGGTACCGGCTGTGAAAAAGGTGCTGAAACAAACCGGCATGACCATCAAGGACATCGATCTGATCGAATTGAACGAAGCGTTTGCGGCCCAGGCCATCGGGTGCATGCGCGAGTTGAATATCGATGTGGAAACACCCAATGAACTGGGGTCGGGTATTTCCATCGGCCACCCCATCGGATGTACCGGTGCCAGACAGATGGTCACGGCCATTCATCAGATGAAACGCAAAGGATACGGCACCGGTTTGATATCCATGTGTATCGGTGGCGGCATGGGCATGGCCATGATCATTGAAAAGTAAGTTTTTCTTTACTTGAAATGGCAAAAATGATAATAATTTCCGATAACTTCTGCTATTGAATCAACATGGGGTTATGGCCGGGCAGCATACCGGCCTTAACCCCATCATGACCTGAAAGGATGTGTTCTTCATGGATATTCCAAGAAAACTGGGCATACTCATCTTCACGGCGGCTCCGGCGATTGTCGGCGGAGGGATTGTTTACCATTTTTTTGACAGTTTCGTTCATGTGGTTGTGTTTGAAATGCTTCTGTTAACAGCGGTTTTAGGCATTTTCAGCAGCTGATATCCCGAAGGTTGGTATCTTGGAACAGACCCTTATTCAAAGAGCAGTGTTTTGGTTTTTTCTGGCTCTGTTCTGTATATCCATTCTGCTGCTGGGAAAACTGGTCACCCCGTTCATCGCTACCATTGTTATCGGAGGGGTGATCACCGGTGTGTTTCAGCCGGTTTTCAACCGGTTTGCCGAAAAGGTTTCTCACCGGACGGCATCGATAGTCACCTGCATTGTCATCTTTTTTGTGGTGTTCATCCCGGTGGTCTTGTTTGTGGCAGTCCTGTCCAGAGAAGCGCTGGGACTGTATAACATGGCCAGAGATGTGGTGTTTTCAAACCAGTTGATACAGGCGCTTGAAAACACCCGGGCCCTGGATCGGCTCAATGATCTGCTGGCCCGGGCTGGAATTCAGAAAACCATTACCTGGCAGGAGCTGTTGACCCCGGTATCTGAGCTGGGGAAAATGCTGGGCCTGACCTTGTTCCAGCAGGCCCGGTATATCACATCCAATCTGCTGAATCTGGTCTTTTATTTTTGTCTGATGCTGATTGTCATTTTTTACTTGTTTGTGGATGGAAACCGATTGATTCAATATCTGCGTGACCTGTCTCCGCTGCCGGATGAACATGACAGAAAACTGTTCACACAATTTCATGAAATGGCCGGGGCCGTATTGATCGTCAATGGATTGGGCGGGTTGATCCAAGGGGTGGCCGGCGGGTTGCTGTTCTGGTTTCTGGGGCTGAACTCTCCGGTTCTCTGGGGACTGATCATGGGGTTTATGGCATTTCTGCCCATTGTGGGGATCGGCATTGTCCTGGTGCCCACAGCCGTTTTTTATATGCTTAAAAGCTCAGTGATTACGGGGATCGGCGTTCTGGTGTTTTACGGCATACTTTCCTGGGGGGTTGAATATATTTACAAACCCAGGCTGGTGGGAGGCCGGGTGGCCATGCACCCGCTTCTGGTTTTTTTTGCCATTATCGGCGGTCTCAATGTGTACGGCCTGATGGGCATTATTTATGGACCGTTGATCGCCACCCTGTTCCTCACGCTGTCAGATATATATTTTTCCAGCTTTCAATCCATGGTGGAACCGGCAAAACAGAAAAACAATCAATTTTCGGAGTTAAAAAGTAGATGATCCAGAAAGAGAGTAGTCTGACCAGTATCGAGAAGGAGATGAAACAATCCTATCTCGAATATGCCATGAGCGTCATCATCGGCCGGGCCCTGCCGGATGTGCGGGACGGACTCAAGCCCGTTCACCGGCGGGTCCTGTATGCCATGCAGCAGCTGCGCAACGACTGGAACAAGCCGTACAAGAAATCCGCCCGTATCGTGGGGGATGTCATTGGTAAATATCATCCCCACGGGGATTCTGCGGTGTATGACACCATCGTGCGTATGGCCCAGGATTTTTCATTGCGGTATATGCTGGTGGACGGCCAGGGCAACTTCGGGTCGGTGGACGGCGATTCACCGGCCGCCATGCGGTACACGGAAATCCGTATGCGCAAGCTGTCTCATCTGATGCTGGCGGATCTGGAAAAGGAAACCGTGGATTTCATCCCCAACTACGATGAAACCCTGGACGAACCGGCCGTGCTGCCCACCCGGTTTCCGGCCTTGCTGGTGAACGGTTCATCCGGTATTGCCGTGGGTATGACCACCAATATTCCGCCCCACAATATCCGGGAGGTGGCGGCCGGCATCAAAGCACTGATCGATGCGCCCAATCTGAGTGTTGAGGAATTGATGCAGTACATTCCCGGTCCGGATTTTCCCACCTACGGGCATATCTACGGTACCCAGGGAATTCATGAGGCATACAGCACCGGCCGGGGCATTATTACCCTGAGGGCCAAAGTCGAGGTGGAGGAAAACAAGAAAACCGGCCAGGAAACCATTGTGATCACCGAGCTGCCCTACCAGGTGAACAAGGCCAAACTGGTGGAAAAAATTGCCGAGCTTATGCGGGACAAGGTCATCACCGGGGCCTCATTCGTGCGGGATGAATCCGACCGTCAGGGCATGCGCGTTGCCATTGGGCTCAAGCGGGACCAGATTGCCGAAGTGGTGATCAATCAGCTGTACAAGCATACCAATCTTCAGACCTCGTTCGGCATCATTTTTCTGGCCGTGGTGAACAACCGGCCGGAACTGCTGACCCTCAAGGATATTCTGCAGCATTTCATCGAACACCGCAAGGATGTCATCATCCGGCGGACCCGGTTCGACTTGAGAAAGGCGGAGGAACGGGCCCATATTCTGGAAGGATTGAAAATCGCTCTGGACCACCTGGATGAAGTGGTGGCCCTGATCCGGGCGTCCCGATCCCCGGAAGAGGCCAAAACCGGCCTGATCACCACGTTCGATCTGACACCTGTCCAGGCCCAGGCCATTCTGGATATGCGGCTCCAGCGGCTCACCGGCCTGGAGCAGGAAAAAATCATCACGGAATATGATGCCCTGCTCAAAGATATCGCCTGGTACAGAGAAATTCTGGGCAGTGACCAGGTGGTCAAGGGGTTGATCAAAGATGAAATCACGGATCTGGTGGATGAATTCGGTGACGACCGCCGGACAAAGATTGTGGAGAGCACCGCAGATATCAGTATTGAAGATCTGATCGCCGAAGAGGACATGGTGGTCACGGTCACCCGGTCCGGATATATCAAGCGCAATCCGGTCAGCCTGTATACCAGCCAGCTCCGCGGCGGCAAAGGCAAGACCGCCATGGGAACCAAAACCGATGATTTTGTGGAGCATCTGTTTGTGGCCTCCACCCATGCCACTGTCCTGTTCATCACCAATTTCGGCAAGGTCTACCAGGCCAAGGTGTATGAACTGCCCATGGCCGGCCGGTCCAGTTTGGGCAAGGCCATTGTGAATCTGCTTCAGTTCGATGAAGGGGAGACCCTGGCAACGCTCTTGACCGTCACCGAGTTTGTGGAAAACTGGTATGTGGTCATGACCACCCGGAAGGGACGGGTCAAGAAAACCGATCTCATGGCCTATTCACGGCCGAGAACCGGCGGATTGATCGGCGTGAAACTGGCGCCGGATGACGAACTGATCGCGGCGCGGATCACGGACGGGAACATGAATGTGTTTCTCGGATCGGACGGCGGCAAGGTGATCCGGTTCCATGAAGCCGATGTCCGGGCCACAGCCAGAGGGTCCATGGGGGTCCGGGGAATGCGGATTCCACAGGATGCCCATGTGGTGGGGATGGAAGTGCTGGCCGGGCAGCAGACCCTGTTGACGGTCACGGAAAACGGCTATGGCAAGCGCACGGCCGTGGAAGAGTACAAGATTCAGAACCGGGGTGGTATGGGGGTCTTTTCCATCAAGACATCCAAGCGGAACGGCAAGATGGTGTCCCTGTCCCTGGTGGATGATACCGACGAACTCATGATGGTGACAGACAAGGGAAAACTGATCCGTACGGATATCGGCGGCATCAATATTATTTCCCGCAACACCCAGGGCGTGAGACTGATCAATCTGGGGGCTGGCGAGAAGCTGATCGGCATTGCCCGGCTTTTTGATGAGAATGGAGACGCAGACGACCTTGATTCCGACATCCAGTCAGAAAACAAAGACCTTCCGGAGCAAAACGATCCATAAAGGGACGGGACACCGGAAAAGATTGCGGGAACGGTTTCTTGCCGGTGGACTTGCAGGTTTTCACGACTATGAGGTGATTGAGCTGCTGTTGACCCTGAACACCCCTTTAAAGGATTGTAAAGACACGGCCAAGGCCCTGCTGAAAGAATTCAAGAGCTTTCAGGCAGTGCTGGAGGCGGATGTGGACGATCTGTGCCGGGTGCCGGGCGTCGGGCGGGTCAACAGCCTGGGCATCCGTCTGATCAAAGCGGTGGCGGACCGGTATCTGGAGACAAAGGTCATCGAGCGGGATGTGGTGAACAACCCGGATGATCTGGTGGACTATCTGAACCATACCATCGGGTTCAAGGGCCGGGAACATTTTGTGGGCATTTTCCTGGATGCCAAAAACCGGGTGCTGGCATCGGAGATTCTGTTTTCCGGCTCATTGAGCGCCAGTGCGGTCTACCCCCGGGAAGTGGTGATCAAAGCGCTTCAGCACCAGGCGGCAGCAGTGATTTTTGCCCACAATCATCCATCAGGCGATGTGACTCCGTCGGCCAGTGACAAAGATATTACCCGAAAACTGCTGTTCGCACTGGGGGTTGTGGGGATTGCCGTGCATGAACATTTAATCGTGGGCAGTCAGGGAATCTACAGCTTTGCGGCCCAGGGACTGATGGCCCGGTTTCAAAAGGAATTCAACGAAACGGATGATCATGGAAGAGGATAAACTGCCGCCGTGTTTCGGTGAACTGGATAAAGTGTTTCCCATGCAGGAAAGCGGGTTGAGACAGACACCAAAGTCCTGCTTTTTCCATTGTCCGGTCAAAACCCGATGTTTGAAGCAGGCCCTGGCCTCCAAAGACGGGGTCAAAGTGGAGGAAGAGTTGATTGACCGCAGCGAGCAGGCCGGCATGATGAATTTTTTTGAACGCTGGTCCAGAAAAAAACAGATGCACCGGCGTCTTCAAGCCAGGGAGAAAAAGGAGGATTGAATGAGATCGGTTCAAGATATTTCGGTTCAAGGCAAGCGGGTATTTGTCCGGGTGGATTATAACCTGCCCATGAATGATCAGGGCCGGATCACCGATGATAACAGAATCCGTCAGACACTGGATCTGATTCAGTATCTGATAGAAAAACAGGCAAAGATCATTCTGGCTTCCCACCTGGGCCGCCCCAAAGGGGGGTATGAAAAGCGGTTCAGCCTGGCGCCGGTGGCAGACCATCTGTCCGGGCTGCTGGGAAAAGAAGTGGCGTTTGCTTCCGACTGTATCGGTCCGGATGTATCAGATCAGGTGGCTGCCTTGAAAAACGGAGATATCCTGTTGCTGGAAAACCTGAGGTTCCACAAACAGGAAAAAGCCAATGATGACGC
>JAABTO010000084.1 GCA_011389835.1 Desulfotignum sp.
GGCCAGGTCTCCGGGCATGCTCTTGTACCGGGAGGAACTGTTTGAGTGGGAAAAGCGCAATGACATCAACATGCACATCACTGTAGATGGCACGGATGATCCCGACTGGCAGTATCACACCGGATTCGTGCCCCAGGTGGTGGAAGATCACGCCCCTGCGGCGGACGAAGACACCTATGCCATTGTGTGCGGCCCGCCCATCATGATCAAATTCACCCAGCCGGCACTGACCAAACTGGGATTTCAGCCGCATCAGATCATCATGTCTCTGGAAAACCGGATGAAGTGCGGTATCGGCATGTGCGGGCGGTGTAATATCGGAAAGGAACTGGTGTGTAAAGACGGCCCGGTGTTCACTCTGGAAGAGATCAACCAGACCCCGAAAGAATATTAAATCCAGTGGGTTTGGCAGGTCATTTTTTTAAGGTTTGACATGATTCTTTGTTGACAAGCACAGGTCGCTGAGATAAGGTTAGTTTTCAATTATCAGGGCTGACCTTAGAAGCCAAGACAGGATATGTCTTAACGTGATAGCAAAACACAATTTACAGGAGGAAAGTTTACATGGCAACAGTTGAATTTAACGGGAAAACATTTGAAGTGGATGAGGATGGGTTCCTTCTTGATTACAATTCCTATTCAGAAGAATGGGTTGATTATGTGAAAACCCAGGAAGGAATTGAGGAGATGACCGACGAGCATTGGCAGCTGGTCAAAGTGCTTCAGGACTATTATGAGAAAAACGGGATCGCTCCCATGGTCCGGGTTCTTTCCAAGCTCACCAAGTTCAAGCTCAAACACATTTATGAGCTGTTTCCCTCTGGCCCCGGCAAGGGTGCCTGTAAAATGGCCGGTCTTCCCAAACCGACCGGATGCGTATAAGCCAACCAGCTTCTGGTTGATTTGAACGGTTTTTAAAGGCCCTGTTTGCTCAAAACAGGGCCTTTGTCGTTTGCAAAATCGGGAATGGACCCAGCCTTCCACAGGATAGATACATCATGAATACCATCAGCGAGACGGACAAAGCCATCCTCAACATGATTCAGCTGGATTTTCCCATTGCTGCCCGTCCTTTTCAGGTACTGGCCAAAAAACTGGGCCTTTCCGAAAAAGAACTGATCGCGCGTATTCAGGCCATGAAAGATTCGCAGCTGATCCGGCGTATCGGGGGTAATTTCAGCCCGGACCGGCTGGGGTATTTTTCCACCCTTTGCACGGCACAGGTGCCGGAAAATAAAATCGAGCTGTTCACCCAAACCGTTAATACCTATCCCGGTGTCACCCACAATTACATGCGGGATCATGATTTCAATATCTGGTTCACCTTTATCGCGCCTTCCCGGGACCAGATTGCCGATTCCCTGGAAGAGATTTCCCGGCAAACCGGGGTTCGGCCCATATTAAACCTGCCTGCCACCCGGGTATTTAAAATTTCCGCCAATTTCAAACTATGAAACCGGTGACCCTTTGTCTGGCCATTGTCACCTGCCCGTGTGACCGGTTTGAAGACAATTTGCGCACCTGCAAGGACATGATTCGAACCGCCGCTAAAACCGGCGCCGACATGGTGATATTCCCGGAAATGAATCTCACCGGGTATGTCACGGACCAACGGGTCTCCTTCTTTTCCCGGCCGGTGGATTCCCATCTGGTCCAATCGCTTTCCCGACTGTCTGATGAATTGAATCTGGCAATCCTGGCAGGTCTGGCTGAAAAGGCTGACGGACGGATATATGGATCTCATCTGGTGTTTACGCCCCATACCCCCTGGGGGAAATATCAGAAACTGCATATCGCACCCAATGAACAGGACCTTTTCAGTCCCGGCGCCCAGATTCCTCTATTCATGCATGCCGGGGTACGGTTCGGCATACAGCTGTGTTACGATGCGCACTTTCCGGAACTGTCCACGGCCATGGCGCTGAACGGGGCGGATCTCATCGTTTTTCCCCACGCATCTCCCCGGGGAACGGATACCGACAAGTTCAGGTCCTGGATGCGTCACCTGCCGGCCCGGGCCTTTGACAACGGGGTGTTTGTGGCGGCGGTGAACCAGGCCGGGGATAATGGGGCGGGTCTGGCATTTCCAGGGCTTTCGCTGGCAATCGGTCCGGATGGAAAGCTGATTTCCCGATCGTTTTCAGATGACAATCACCTTCATTTTGTAACGCTGGATCCCGAAGACCTGGCACATGTGCGGTCTCACCGGATGCGGTATTTTCTGCCCTACCGAAGAAAGGATCTGTTTCCTGTTACTGGTTGATCAGCATGCGCCGGTTCTGGATATAGGCATTTCGGAATGCTGAATAAGGATCCAGTGCCGCGTCTTTCAGTCTTTCATAATCACCGATCCGAAATGATGTCCGGTTGATGATGTCCACCGTATTCAACCCCAGTTCCAGTTCCCAGTGAGACACGTATTCCACCGGGTCCAGAAAATAATCCCCGGCCAGGCCAAGAACGTCCCGAAGTGTGGAGGGTCCCAGCACCGGCAGGACCAGATAAAATCCTTCCTTGATGCCGTAAGTTCCTAATGTCTGCCCTAAATCTTCTTTCTGTGTATGCATGTCCAGGTATTTCTGGGCCACCTGATTGAACCCCAGAATCCCGGCCGTGGAATTGACCAGAAAAATACCGAATTCATCCGACGCCTGTTCCAGCTTCCATTGAAGCAGGTTGTTGACAAACCGGACGGGAAACATGAGATTGTGAAAAAAATTGCGGATTCCTTTCCGGGCCGGCAGGGGCATCACGGATTTGTAACCGGTGGCAACGGGTTTGAGCACATAATAATACAGGTTGTCGTTCACCACGTACATGGCGTAATTGAAATAATACAGGGGATCCGCCACCTGCATGGTGCCGGGGTCATCCAGGTCTTCATCAAAAAAACGGTCTTCAAAAAAATTTTCTTCAGCAAACGGGTCGGACAGGGGCTCGCTTTCCGTCACAGCCTGCCGGGCGGTGTCCTGATGGTCAGGCGCTGTGGTATCCGACCATGCCGGTGATACCAGGGCCGTAAACAGACAGATCCCCATGATAACCATCAACCGGTGATATCTTTTTTTCATTTATCCTGTTTCCTTTCAGGAGGCTTCATTGCTGAAAATGAATTTTTTAATCAATGACTCGATATCCAGAGCCGATTCCGTATTTTCGATCTCATCACCCTCAGACAGCATCATATCCAATCCTCCCGGCAGTATTTCAATGTATTTTTCACCGATAATGCCTTCGGTTCTGATGGAAGCGATGCTGTCTTCAGACACGTCAATATGGCTGTCGATTTCCATTGTCACTTTTGCCACCAGATGGACAGTGTCAATACTGATGCCGGACACATTCCCGACCCGGACCCCTGCCAGATTCACAGACGCCCCTTTTTTCAGGCCGGATACCGAAGAAAAATAACCATGGATGGTATACCGGTCTTTGAAGAAGCGGGAAAATTCACCCACAACCAGAAATAGATATCCCGTGCAGATCAGGGTGACAATGACAAAAATGCCTACATAAAAATCACGTTTCCGATCGGTCATACAAATATTCCCTTCCTTTGATAAAGGCACACGCGGTTTCATTTTCACATGCCATGATTTCCTTTCTGGACCCTTTGAAAACAATCTTTCCTTCATCCAGAAGTGCGATCTGCTGAGCCAGATCAAAAATATCGGGAATGTCATGGCTCACGATCACGGCGGTAAATCCGAATTGGCTCTGAAATTCTCTGATCATGTGGTGGACGTCATTTTTGCGTATCGGGTCCAGACCCGTGGTGGGTTCGTCAAACAGAATCAGTTCCGGATCCGTCACCAGGGCCCGGGCCAGGGCCACCCGCTTGCGCATGCCGCCGGACAGTTCAGACGGGTATTTATGGTCGATGCCCTCAATACTCAGCCGGTCCATGCGGTCATGCACTTTTTCCCGGATCTGTGTATCGGTCATCTTTGTGGTTTCCCTCAGCGGCAGTGCGATATTTTCAAATGCCGTCAAAAAATCGAACAAGGCATTGTCTTGGAACATGTAGCTCATGTTTTTTTTGAACTGCATGGCCTGTTTTTTGGAAAGCCGGTTCAAAGCATTGCCCTGGATCAGCAGAGCCCCTTCATCTTCTCTGATCAGGCCCACAATGTGCTTGAGCAATACGGATTTACCCGAGCCGCTCTTGCCGATCACCACAGTGATGGTACCTTTGTCTATGGTCAGATCGATCCCCTTGAGCACTTCCAGGTTGCCGAACCGTTTTTTGACGTTTTTGAATTCAATAAAAGGCTGTGTCATGACTTATACCAGAAAAGAGGTGATCACATAATCAAATATCAGAATACAGATGCACGACTGGACCACCGCACTGGTCGTGGCCAGAGACACGCCTTTGGCGCCGGACTGGCCCTGGGTATTCATATGGGCGTAAAATCCTTTGTAACAGCAGATGGTGGTCACGACCAGTGCAAACACGATGGATTTGATAAACCCGCCCCAGATATCCATGGCTTTGACACTCTGGATCACCTTGTCCATATAAACGGTTTCATTGATTCCCATCAACATGGACCCGGACAGAAACCCTCCAAAGATGCCCACCACGTCGAAAAAAGAGGTCAACAGCGGAAAGCTGATCAGTGCGGCCAGAATTCTCGGGGTAAACAAAAACCGGATCGGGTCGATCTGCATGGTGACCAGCGCGTCAATCTGTTCGGACATGCGCATGACACCGATTTCAGCCGCCATGGCAGACCCGGCCCGGGCGGTGATCATGATGGCCGTGAGAACCGGCCCCAGTTCGCGGATGAGGCTCAGTGCAACCGCCCCCCCCAGGGCGGCTTCCGATCCAAAGGTCACCAGGGTGTAATATCCCTGAAGCCCCAGCACCATGCCGGTGAACAGCCCGGTCAAAAGAATGACGAACAGGGATTTGGCCCCGATGAACAAGACCTGATCCAAGATTTTTCCGAACTGAAGCGGCAAAACCGCTATCTGCCGGAGACCGCCAAGAAAGAACCGGATCAGCCGACCCGTGGATTCGATATGTGTGGAAAATGGATTTCCAATAGCTTCTATCAATCGAGTGATCATCATTTTCAGCCTTATACCTGAATTAATCATAAAAAACAAGAAATAGAAGAATGGGGAATATTGGATTGACACAAAACTCAAAAAACAATACCTATATCAATATTGTTGAAAATGATGCAGGGAAAATTTTACAGCGGAAATGAAATGGATGATATGATTGCGGGAATCGATATCGGTTCTGTTTCTGTCAGTATTGCAGTGATTGACGGGCAGAAAAAACTGATTCACAAGGCCGGTGTGTTTCATCACGGGGATGTCAAAAAATGTCTCACAGTGCTGCTGTCTCATGAAATGATGAGGTCGGTGACGCATGTGGCTGTCACGGATGCGACACCCGGGTTTGTCTTTTGTCATGAACGGTATGACGATCAGGTGGCCCTGATCCGGGCCGCCAAATTTTTATACAGCGCGTCGTTTGATGCACTGCTTCACGTGGGCGGGGAAAAGTTTTCCTTAAGTCTGTTTGACGACACCGGCAACTATACCGGGGCCCGGCACAACACCTCCTGTGCCGCAGGCACCGGCAGTTTTCTGGACCAGCAGGCCCGGCGCCTGAACCTGCAGGGCTCACATGAAATCAGTGAATATGCCATGACCAACCGGCAAGATCGGCCCGACATCGCCACCCGGTGTGCAGTGTTCGCCAAAACCGATTTGATTCATGCCCAGCAACAGGGATACAACATTGCGCAGATCTGTGATGGTCTGTGTTACGGGCTGGCCAAAAATATCGCCAATACACTGTTCAAGGCAGACACCTTTACCGGAAAAATCATTTTCTGCGGCGGGGTGTCTCAAAACCGTTCCGTGACAAGGTCTCTGGAATCGCTGCTGAATGTGACACTGACCATTGACGATTGTGCCGGGGTCTATGGAGCCCTGGGCGCGGCCCTGTGTCTGGCCGATGAGATGTCGGACAAAAAGATGGCACACCACACCTTTGACTCCCCTCGGGCGTTTTTCACAGATACCGTCAAAAAAGACAGTTACCGGTATCCCCCGTTGTCTCTTGCCTTGTCTGATTATCCGGATTTTTCCTGTTTTGAGACATTCATGGCTGATGGGGTTGAGGTGGAAATTTACACCGACCCTTTCCGGGTGGATCTGTCCGGCGCGTTTCTGGGGCTGGATGTGGGGTCCACCAGCACCAAAAGCCTTCTGATTACCAAAGACCTGGTGCCGGTGATCGGGTGTTATACCAAAACCGCTTCCCGCCCGGTCCAGGCGGTGCAGACCGTTTTCAAGGTCATGGATGACTGGATTGTCCGCAATCGGCTGAACGTAACCATTGCCGGGTGCGGGACTACCGGGTCCGGCCGCCGGATCAGCGGACGGGTGATCGGTGCGGATCTCGAACCCGATGAGATCACCGCCCATGCCACAGCCGCCGTGAACCTGAACCCGGATGTGGATACCATCATCGAGATCGGGGGACAGGATGCCAAATTCACCCTGCTCAGGGACGGCCGGGTCACCGCATCGGTGATGAACACCGTGTGTGCCGCAGGCACCGGCAGTTTCATCGAGGAACAGGCCCAGAAACTGGCCTGTCCTTTATCTGAGTATTCGGACCGGGCCGAAGGCATCTCAGCTCCGGTTTCCAGTGACCGGTGCACGGTGTTCATGGAACGTGACATCAACTATTTTTTTGCCGAAGGGTTTGAGCAAAAAGAAATTCTGGCGTCCGTGCTTCATTCGGTGAGAGACAATTACCTGACCAAAGTGGCCACCGTGGGCAACATCGGCGACTGCATCCTGTTCCAGGGGGCCACGGCCCGAAACCGGGCCCTGGTGGCCGCGTTTGAACAGAAACTGCAGAAACCGATCCATGTGTCCCAACTCTGCCATCTGACCGGGGCTTTGGGTGTTGCCCTGCTGGCCGTTGAACAGGGTTTGAAACAGTCCGCATTCCGAGGCTTTGATCTGTGGCGCAAAACCATTCCGGTCCGCCAGGAAGTGTGCCAGCTGTGCAGCAATCACTGCAAAATCACCATCGCCGATGTGGATGGACAGCCCCAGGCATACGGGTTTCTGTGCGGCAGGGATTATGATACGCAAAAAAGGGTGTCTCCAGACACCCGGCACAGCATGAAAAAGCTGAGAAACTCTTTAACGGATCCCGTTTCAAAGGAAACACCCGGTCCGGATGCCCCGGTCATCGGTATTCCAGCTGCGCTTCATATGTTTGAAGACCTGGCGTTCTGGGAGATGTTCTTTTCTCTTCTGGGCATCCGAACCATTGTCAGCCGCCATTTAAAACAGCCGGTGGCTTTAGGCAAAAGCCTGGCCAAAACGGAATTCTGCGCCCCGGTCATGGCTTTGCACGGCCACGTGGCCCATCTTCTGGACAAAGCCCCGTATGTGTTTCTGCCGTTTTATTTTGAAGAAAAAACCAATCGGAAAGGGATCCGGCGCCAGCACTGCTACTACACCCAGTTCACCCCGTCGGTGATGGCCTGCCTGGATGACGGAGCCAAAGACCGGCTGATCATGCCCACCATCAAGTACCTGTATACCGGTTTCCACACCAAAATGGCACTGTACCAGGCGCTGAAACCGGTGATGTCTCATCATTTCCTGTCGTTTTTCGATATTCATTCTGCCTGGGACAAGGCCATAGAATTCAGGAAAAAGGAACAGGCAAAACTGGCCTCCCTGTTTCAGACACAGACCCGGCAGATGGACGGTGTCAAAGTATTGCTGCTGGGGCGCCCCTACACCGTACTCGCCGACACCATGAATCATCACATCCCCCAGATGTTCGAAAAAATGGGGGTCCAGACCTTTTTTCAGGATATGCTGGACACATCGGATCTGGATCTGTCCCCCATCCTCCCGCTGCTGGATGAAATTCACTGGAAATATGCGGCACGGATCCTGGAATCCGCCTATGCCGCCGCTTTGACCGAGGGGCTGTATCCGGTTTATATCACCTCTTTCAGATGCTCTCCAGATGCATTCGGCGTGGATTATTTCAAGCAGATCATGGAACGGAGCAACAAGCCGTATCTGGTGCTGGAACTGGATGAGCACGACTCGAGTGTGGGGTATGAAACACGGATCGAGGCGGCGGTACGGGCATTTACCAATCATTTTCAGGCCACTGCCAGACCCCCTGCCCCATCCCTGGATTTTTCCCCGCTGTTTTTTGACCGGCCCGGAAACAGAACCATTGTTTTTCCCAACTGGGATGCCTACACCGGACAGTTGATCGTTTCCACCTTTCAGAGTGAAGGATATCCGGCCCTGTTGATGGAGGAGACCCAGGAAACCCTGAAAAAATGCCTGCTTACCAACACCGGACAATGTATACCATTGAATGCGCTGGCGGCCGGGTTTATCCACACAGTCAAAAAACACCACATCGATCCGGCCGATGCCGTGCTGTGGCTCAACCGGTCGGATATCGCCTGCAACATCCGGATGTATCCCTATCATATCCAGCAGATTCTCAAGCATGAAGGAAACGGGTTTGAAAAATCGGGAATCTATCTGGGGGAGCTTTCTCTGTTTGACATCTCTTTCAAAGCCTCCACCAATGCGTATTTTGCCTACATGTTCGGCGGACTGCTCAGAAGTATCGGGTGTAAAATCAGGCCCTATGAGGTGATTGCGGGCGAGACCGACCAGGTGATGGCCAGGGCCCTGGCCATCATCAACCAGGCATTTGCCGCCGGCGGGTCCAAGGAACAGGCACTTGCCGAAGCCATGCCGCTGTTTTATCAGATCAGGACCCAAGATATGGGCACCCGGCCCAAAGTGGCGATTTTCGGAGATCTGTATGTCCGGGACAACGATGTGATGAACCAGGACCTGATCCATTATATCGAAGCGCATGGCGGTGAGGTGATCACCACCCCGTACTATAAATACGTGAAAATCATTGCCGGGTCCTATTTCAGAAAATGGTTCAAGGAGGGTAAATATTTCAGCCTGATTTCCAACAAAGCTCTGCTGACGGCCATGAATACCATGGAAAAAAAGTATTACCCCTATTTTGAACCCGTGCTCAGGGAATCGGATTTAAAAACTCACACAACAGGCCCGGACGTGCTGGCGCAATACGGAATCCTGCCGGAACATACCGGCGAATCCATGGACAATATTCTCAAAATCCACCATATCCTTCAGGAACATCCGGATCTGGCGCTTCTGGTGCAGACCACACCGGCCTTCTGCTGTCCCGGCCTGATCACCGAAGCCATGGCCGCCCGGCTGGAAGCAACCACCGGGGTGCCCATCGTCAGCATCACCTATGATGTGTCCGGAGGGAACAAAAACAAGGTGATCGTCCCGTTTATTAAGTATTACAAGCCCCGGAACCTTGTGCGTCCTCAAAAAGCGACGGTATGAAAGCAACGGCTACGGGATTCTGGTCATCCGCGGTCATTGGGGTTTGACATCCGAATAAAAAGGAACCATCTGATAGCCCGTGCCGTTTGAGGTGATGGTCACGGCCCCGTGCTGGTCGGTTCGCAACACCCGGATGTTTTTCTGCTCATACCGGTGGATCACGTCGGGATGGGGAAACCGGTACGGGTTGTTGAATCCACAGGATATGATCACGGTTTCAGGGTCCACCAGGTCCAGAAACCAACGGGTGGAAGATGAATTGCTGCCGTGGTGCGGGGCCAGCAGGATGTCGGAAGACAGTTGATCTGTCATGGTTTCGACCAGGAACCGCTCCCGGGCGGCCTGAATATCTCCAGGAAAAAACATGGAAAAATTGTTCCATGTCAGCTTGAAAACCACGGAATGGTCATTGCCGTCCCAGCCGGGATTGCTGGCATTACATTGAAAAAATGTCAGCCGGGTGTTTTCCCATCCCATCCGGTTCTTTTGACACCCGGGGGTAAACACGGGAATTTTTTTTTGGGCACAGGCCGCCATGATCCGTACAAATGATTCATGGGAGCTGGTGTCTTTGTTTTTAATCAAGGTGCCCACCTGGAAGTTTTCCAGGATAAACACCAGCCCGTTCATATGATCTGCATCCGGATGGGTCAGAATCACCGCATCCAGGGCGGTGATTCCCTGATGCCATAGAAACGGGGCCACCACGTACCGGCCTACGTCAAACTGCGAGCTTCCGGAAAATCCGCCGCCGTCCACCAGAATGGTTCTGTTTTCAATGGTTTCAATCAATGCAGCATTGCCCTGCCCCACATCCAGTACCGTGATGGTCAAATGGCCGGGGGGGGTGTCCGGCACCCCGACCCGGAATGCGTAGACCCCCATGACGGCAATGATGACCGCGGCCATGACCGGTGCTGTTTTCCTGAAATTCAACACACACAACACAGCGCCCAGCACAAGATATGTCATAAAAATGTCCAGCCACGACCAGACCGGCACATACGACCAGGCAAAGGGGATTTGGGTCAGCCAGGTCACATACCATGTGCACCATTCCACCAGTTGGGCCGCACCGGTCAACAGCCAGGCCGCCAGGTCAGGCACCAGGGGCTGGATCATCAGGCTCACCAGACCGGCCGGCAGGCATATGAACCCGATCATCGGCACCAGGATCAGGTTGGCGGGGATCTGGACCAAAGATACCAGATTGAAATACCCGGCAATCAGGGGAAACGTGCCCAGACCCGCCAGCAGGGTGATTCCGCTGATGGATGCCATGAATCTCGGAATGGCGGGAACTTGAAATGCCGGGTATTTTTCCACGACTTTCATGCCCGCAATGATGAAGAAAACAGCGGTGAACGACAGCTGAAAAGAGATGGAAAACAATGCGGCCGGATCGATCAAAAGAATCACAATGCCGGCACCGGCCAGCGTGTTGAACGGATGGGTCTGCTTTTCTATGACAAATGCCGTCATGAACAGGGCAATCATGACAAATGCCCGCTGGGTGGAAGGGGAAAATCCGGAAAAAACCAGGTACAGGCCTAAGGGAACCAGGGTCAACAGACCGCCGATTTTCCGGGCCCGGGCAGTTACCATCCATCCGGGAAACAGCCACAGGATCCGATAAAAAACAAAGAAAAAGATCAGACTCAGAATCCCCATGTGCAAACCGGAAATGGCCAGAAGATGCGAGGTGCCGGCCCTGGCAAACTGATCCCGCAGCTCCGGGGGCATGCGGTGCTTGATGCCCGTGACCAGTGCGGCCAGCACATGGGCCCCGTCCCGGTGATCCAGGCGGGTCATTACAAACCCGTAAAACCGGTTCCGGATATTTTCCAACCCCTGGATCCCGCGGGTCCAGACGGATGGAGGTGCATCCTTGATCGTTTCAATTTTATCGACATTGAGATAAACGGCACCGAAAATGCCCTGACGTATTAGAAACGTGCGGTAATCAAACGCACCGGGGTTGCCGAAATTCCGAATGGGGCGGATAGGACCGGGAAACCGGATATGGTCATTAAATCTGATATGGTTATCGGACGTTCCATACAGATTCAAATACACACGCCCGGTCGCGGCCAACGTTTTGGAAGGATCAGTGCCCCGGGGCAACTCAATGGTCCGGCACTCCACAGTGACCCGGATTTTATACGGATACTGCCGGGCAAAGGAAACCACCTGCCCGGTCAGAACAATGTCCCGCCGGTTGTGGAAATGGGAGATATGACCGTCCGGCAGGCGGGGAGAATGAATCATAAAACTGTGATACCCCGACCATATGGCGAATCCGAGACACAACCAGAAAATCGGTTTTTTTCTGCCGGCAAGGCCGGGAAAACACAGAAACACAGACACAGCGGAAATCAGAACCACCCAGGCCGGACCGGGCAGACTGGACACACTGCCGGCAAAAATTCCCGTCATCATGGCCAGAAGCACAGGAATCAGCGGAGGGATGACCGGCTGTGACAATGCCTTCACATGCGCATTCCTCCTCAAAATTGTTGGATACGCTTATCTGATCCGCGTCATATCCGCTCCCAGAGCGGAAAATTTTTCCTCCATGGCTTCATATCCCCGGTCCATGTGGTACACCCGGGAGATCACGGTGGTATCTTTTGCCATGAGTCCGGCAATCACCAGCGATGCACTGGCCCGCAGGTCCGATGCCATCACCGGGGCGGCCTGGAGTGCCGGCACCCCTTTGACCATGGCGAGATTGGCTTTGGAAAGCGTGATGTCCGCGCCCATGCGCATCAGCTCATTGGCATGGATGAACCGGTTTTCAAAAATGGATTCATGGATCATGCTGGTGCCCTGGCCCACGCACATCAACGCCATGAACTGGGCCTGCATGTCCGTGGGAAATCCGGGATACGGCAGGGTCTGGATATCCACACTTTTGATCCGGTCCCCTCCCCTGACCCGTATCTGTCCGGGCCGGCTGTCGATCTGTGCACCCGTGGCCTTGAGTTTGCTGATCACCCCGCCGATATGCTCGGGATCGCACCCCATTATCCGGACATCCCCTTTTGTGGCGGCCGCCGCCACCATAAAGGTCCCGGTTTCGATTCGGTCCGGAATGACCCTGACCCTGGCGGGGCAAAGGTTGTCCACGCCATCGATGGTGATAATGGGAGATCCGGCTCCGGAAACATGTGCCCCCATTTCATTGAGGGCCTCAGCCAGGCAGATGATTTCCGGTTCCCTGGCCGCGTTCCTGAGGGTGGTCTGCCCTTTTGCCAGGGCCGCCGCCATCATCAGGTTTTCCGTGCCGGTCACGGTTGGGGTATCAAAATAGATCTCTCCGCCGGTCAACCGGTCAGCTTTGGCCTCGATATATCCATGGTCGATGGAAATGGTTGCTCCCAGAGCCTCCAGACCCTTCAGATGCATGTTCACCGGCCGGGCCCCGATAGCGCAGCCACCCGGCATGGACACCTTGGCATGGCCGAACCGTGCCACCAGGGGCCCGAGCACCAGAATGGAGGCCCGCATCTTGCGAACCAGGTCATATTCCGCCTCGATTTTGTGAATCCCGGACCCGTCCACGGTCATGACATGGTCATCAAGCGAACAGGTTGCCCCTAAATCCTCCAGCAGCATCTTGATGCTCTTGATGTCCATCAGATGGGGCACGTTGTGAAATTCACAGGTACCGTCCACCAGAATGGCGGATGCAATCAGCGGCAGGGCCGCGTTCTTGGCTCCGGAAATCATGACTTCGCCTTCAAGCCGTCTGCCGCCGTTGATCTGAATTTTGTCCATGAAAGTTACCAGATATTTTTTTAAGATGGAAAAAGGGTCATGGGAAAAGGCCAAAACCCTTTGTTTGTGTGTTGGTACCTGGGACGAGAATTGAACTCGTACAGTGCTT
>JAABTO010000085.1 GCA_011389835.1 Desulfotignum sp.
CATCCATCCGGATATTTTGGCCAGCAGGTGAATCACATTGTCTTTCACCAGTTTCTTGCCGGTCACCGCTTCGGTGATCCGGGTCACCAACAGGGTGAAGCACGGGCCGAATGCCGCAGCCGACCAGGTGAACAGAAAAAACGACCAGGGCCAGATCAAAAGGCCTTCCCGGACCGCAAAGGGCCGGCCGTACATCACACCGGCCACCCCGCCCAGCGACCCCTGGTGAAAAAAGGACAGAAACGCGCCAGTGGCAGCGAACACCGCCATGGTCCCGTGCATGTTATGAGCCAGGTGATGAAAAAACGGCACCTTGTTCAGCTGCCGGTTTTCCAGAATATTGGGAATGAACTCGATGGTCAGCACCGCAAAGTAGCAGGACAGGCAGAATGCCACCTCCGTGAGCATGGAATGCACGTTGGCATGCCAGAAAATAAACCATCCCCGCAAGGGTTGACCGATATCGATGGCCAGGATCAGCAGGGCCGAGCTGTAACAGATAAACCCGATGATCACGGCAAAATTAATGATATTTTTCAGTTCATCCACCTTGAATATATATTTGAGCAGTCCGGTGAAAAACGCCCCGCCACCCAGCGCAATGACGGCCAGGTCCGCCCAGATCCACAGGGCAAACCCGTAATAGTCATTCATGTTGGTCTGGTTCAGTCCTTTGAACCAGCACAGCAGCATGGCATATACGCCCCAGAGCAGGACCGCTCCCACAATGGCGATCCCCAGCATGAATTTGGGGAATGAACACCGTTTGGCACCTTCAGGTATTAATGCAGCATCCATCATTCAATTACTCCTCACATCGATTTTGGATTTTCTATTCATGGGAAGCCGACCCATATACATTTTTCACCTTATCCCATTCCCCGTCCAGATAGTGGTCTCCCATCTTTCGAACCCATTCCCGTTCGGACATGTAATACACTTTGGGGTTGGTTCCGAGCCGTTCCAGCAGCCGGAACACTCTGGGATTTCTCGATTTTCCCACCACATCCGGATTCAGCGGATCCGGATGGGGGTCGGGTTTGACGATCTGGTGAACCTTGTGAGAGGGATTGTTCAGATCACCGAAAACAATCGCGCCGGCCGGACAGGCCGTGGTACACGCTGTCTGATAATCCGCTTCCGGGACCTCATCCGTCCCGTTCACATAGGCTTTTTCCCGGGCCAGCTGATACCGGTGATAACAGAAACTGCATTTCTCCACGACCCCCCGCATCCGCGGAGACACATTGGGGCTCAGATATTTTTCCATGCCTTCGGGCCAGACCGGATCCCACCAGTTAAAATAACGGGCATGATACGGGCAGGCCGCCATGCAATACCGGCATCCGAAACACCGGGTGTAAATCTGGGAAACGATGCCGGTGTCATATCCGTAATCCGTGGCGGTAGCCGGACAGACCGACACACAGGGGGAATGCCCATGGTCTCCTTTGCCGCCGCAGTGCTGGCAGGGTCTGGGCATATACACCACTTCCGTGTCCGGGAACGGTCTGCCGTTGGTCAGCCGGTAAACCCGCATCCAGGTGATGCTGTCCTTTTTGTCGGACTCATCCTCCTTGAACGGCACATTGTTTTCAGACATGCAGGACACTGCGCAGGTACCGCATCCGGTGCATTTGTCCAGATCGATCACCATGCCGTACTTGTGTGCTTTTTTATCGTGTATCATCAGAACCTCTTTGAAAATTTATCCACATCCGTTTAGGTTAGGCCTTTGAAATTCCGGCTCTGATGCCGTAGGCGGCATCCATGCCGGAACCCGGCTCGATTGTCGGTGAAATCAATGCATTGATATTCACCCCCTTGCCTGACACATATCTGTTGTTCAATGTGTGTCCAAGGCCTTTGACCATACCGATGACACCGGGCATGATCCCGTCATTGAAATGCACCCGCACCCGAACCGATCCCGCAGGGGTCGTCAGCGTGGCAAACCCGCCGTCTTTCAGATGATTGGCCGACTGGGGATTGATTTCCACGAACATGTCCGTTCCCTTGAGAATACGGTCTGATACGGTTTTAATGGCAAAGGGAGACGGGGCCGGCACCGTGGACGGCACCCGGAAATTGTCTATGGGAATCAGGGTGAATTCCTGATCTCCCGCCGGTTTCAACGTGTCTGGATTTTCCGCCAGAAAACTGAAATCCGTTTCCACCGATCCGGCCGGAGGACGGCCGGAAACAATGACATGCCCTTTTCGGGTCAATGGTTTCCAGATTTGCCCGGCCAGCTGTTTGAGGCAGTCTTCATAATTTTCCCATGGGAAACTTTGCGCCACGCCGCCGCCCAGGGCACCGGCCAGGGCGATCACCACATCCCCGGGGCTGCGGGTGTCGAACACCGGTTTCACCATGGGTCTGGCCAGTCCCACCACAGAAGCGGCCAAGCCGGCTCTGGACGGCACGTCTTCCATCTGTTCCAGAAACGTGGATACCGGCAGGATCACATCCGATGCCATGGCGGTTTCATCCATGTACGGTGATACACAGACCTTGAAAGGAATTTTTTCAAACGCTGCCGCAACCCGTGAGGGATCATTCAGGGCAAAACAGGGATTGGCATTGTAGACAACCAGCACTTCAACCGGTGATTGATCGGATTGATCGATCCGGGCCATCAGCTCCTGGACGGATGCGGCCAACGGTTCGGCAGCCGCGCCTTTTTGCGCCATATCATCTATAACCGGATCGGGAAAACTCAGATAATCCGGCAGGGGTTTGACAAACACGCCCCCTTTTTTGTTGATGTTTCCGGTCAGGCAGTTAAGGGTATGAACGGCGGCAAACTCTTTGAGACTCTGGGCCCCTTCGCCGCGTCCTTTTCCCGGCAGGGCCACGGGCATTTTTGCCTTGGCAAAGGCAATGGCAGTTTTCTGGATGTCGTCTGCACTGACCCCGGTGACCTCGGCGACTTTGTCCAGCGGATATTCTTTCTGCACCATGGCGGTGAACCGCATGAACCCGCCTGTGAATCCCTGGGCGAACACCGGGTCAAACAGGTTCTCCTTGAGCAGGACCCCGCACATGCCCATGGCCAGGTCCGCCTCAGTCCCCGGTTTGACGGGAATCCACCTGTCGGCGCCGGCCGCGGTATTGGAAAGCCGGGGCTCAATCTGAACCAGGGTGGCTTCCCGCTGTTTCCGGCCGGCCATCGCCTGGATGCAGGCCACCGGCGAGCCCCATCCGTCGATCAGCCCGGCACCGAAACTTAGAATATAGTCGGAATGATCGATATCAAATCCCAGGGTTTGCTTTGGGCCGTGAAGGGTGGTTGCCGTCAGGACCAGCCAGGATTCCAGATCCGGCATGGTCAGACAATTGGGAGAGCCGAATGCGGCCATGAAATGATTGAACAGCCCGGGCACCGACCCCTGGGCCGACCCGGTGATGCAGGCCAGGGCTTCCGGGTTCTGATCTTCCTGCAGCTGTTTCAGCCTGCCGGTCACCATGGCAAGGGCCTCATCCCAGGAGATGGGCACGAACCGCTGATTGACTTTCTTCAACGGTGTTTTTACCCGGCTGGGATCATACAGGTATTGAAGCCCGGCAATCCCGTGCAGGCAGACCCCGCCGTCATTGACCGGATAGGTGTCCAGCCCTTCGATCTTTACCGGCCGGCCGTCGATTTTTCTCACGGTGATACCGCAACTCCCGGGACACAGATTACATACCGATCGGTCATAGGAAACTTCTCCGTCAGGCGGGACCGGCGTCCAGGGCCAGTTCTGGGTCCAGATGGAAAAATCGTCCGTAAGCTTGGCTCCCACGGGAGAAACTGCAATACCCGCCACCGCGCCGATTCCCAATCCCAAGAAGCTTCGTCTGTCAACTTTCATATATACAATCCTCTATAAAGTGTTGAATTCTTGTGTATGGTCTATTTGTGGCACTGAAAACAATAGCCCTTGTGGCCGGTTTCCTGTACGTGACACTTTGCGCAGTCATTCATTTTCATGCGGTCCCAGGGGTTCTTCTTGATTCCCCAGATGCTTTTTCCCCAGATATCCCGGCTGTAGCCGGTGAGCCGGTTTTCCTCGTATAGCCGGGAGGTCCGGGTTTCATCAATGGGACCATGGCAGGTTTTACAATCCATGCCGGCCGCCTCGGTATGGGCGGCATGGGAAAAGTACACACAATCCGGCTGCCTGGCATAGACATACCAGGGGACTTCCTTTTCTTTTGCCACATACTCGGCCGCGAAAACGGCTTCGTCCATGGTTTCACCCATGGGCTCATCCGTGTGGCAGTCCAGGCAGGATGCCAGTTTGGGAATGCCTGAAAATGTGCCGTCGTCCCTGAGATAATGGCAGGATTCGCAGTCCCCGGTTTCCTCCACATGAAGCACGTGATCAAAATTAAACGGCTGCTCGTGTTTGGAATAGAGCAGTTTGGGGAACAGGAGCCAGCCGGACAGGAAGCATATCAAAAATGCCACAATAAAAAAAATGACACCCAGCCCCAGGCCTGTGTCATTTTTCGGGTCTTCGGCAGTGCCTGCTGTCGCACCATCCATGGAACCGTGTTCAGTTTTGTTTTCTATCTCACTCATGAAAACCCCATCCATGTTAAAAAGTTGATATTTACACTATACCCTTTTTATCCAGGCACTTGCCGGGACATATTTTTTGCAGCCAGTGGGTCCCACCGGATACAATTGATCATCACACAGCACAATTCGCGTTAATCTATAGTAATATCTGAATTTGTTGTCAAGATAAAATGAGGCAAGAAACAGGATAGGCTCACCGGTTGTGGAGGCATGCACTAGAGATTTGAGCTGCCCGCCCACAACCGGTTTTCAAACACAGCCGATCAGCCGTAACTGTGGAGTCCGGACAGCAGAAAATTGACGCCGAAATAGGTGAACATCACCGCCATGAACCCGGTGATGGACACCAGGGCCAGATTCCGGCCGTGCCAGCCCCGCATCATCCGCAGGTGCAGAAAAATGGCATACACGAACCAGGTGATCAACGACCAGGTTTCCTTGGGATCCCAGGACCAGTATTTTCCCCAGGCGGAATTGGCCCACACCGCCCCGGTAATGATCCCGATGGTCAAAAACAGAAAACCGAACACCACCATCTGATAGGTGAGTTCATCAAGGATCTCCTCGTCGGGCAGCCGGGAAAAAATCACGCTGTTTCCCGGTTGTTTCGGTTTGATAAAATAGGTCAGGCTGAGCCCGAACGCCAGGGCGAATCCGGCATATCCCAGAAAACAGGTCACCACATGGGCAATGAGCCAGTTGCTTTTCAAAGCCGGAATCAAAGGACTGATCTTTGCGCTGATGCTCGGATCAAACGATGCATAGGCGATGGACAAAAAAATCAAAGGACACACAAACACCCCGAACCCCTGTTCTTTGTATTTCATCTCCACGTACATATACAGTGCGGCCATGGTCCAGGAAAAAAAAACCAGCGACTCATACATATTGGAAAACGGGGCCCGGCCGATCCCCATCTGATAGGATTCCACCCATCGCAGTCCGATACCGGCGGTATTGGCCAGAAACCCGGCAGCCAGCACATAAAAACCTGCCGTGGCAAGCGTTTTTTTCTTGAAGGCAAACGCTCCGACATAACACACCATTGCCAGGCCGTACAACAACGTGGTTGAAGACAACGCAAACGCACTGTTCATATCTGATCACCCCTGCTTAATAGATTTTCAAGACGGGCCGCCATGTTCTTGAGCTTCAGCGTCATGTTCCGGGCGTTGCGGCTGGTTTTGCCGGACAGTATCAGCCGGGTCTGCCCGTTGTCCAGCGGCACGAGCGCGAGCATCACCGATTGATGGGACATGAAAAAAGTGACCCAGCATCCCAGGATCATCAGGATGAACCCGGCATACACATACCAGACGCCCGGATCTTTTGTGACCTGAAGCCCGGTATAATAGCGTTTTTCAAAATCATCGACAACAAACGTGAACTGTCCCTGGCGCATCTTGTCAAACGTAGGAAACCTTACCGGCATCCCGATCTGAAAACCGGTTTCTCCCGCCGGCGTCACCAGCCCGAAAAAGGTTTCCCCCAGATCATTCCCCCGGAATTCGAAATGGGGAAGAAATCCCTGCAGTGTAAAGCGTCCTGCCCCGTCCGGCAGGTCGACGGTGTCACCGATCCGCATGTCCCGGGTGACTTCGGTATTGCTGGTGTTGTCGACGATATGCATCCTTACGGCATCCGGCGTCGCCGTGCCGTAGGAGGATTGAAAAATGTTGATTCCCTTGTACCGCAGCGGATGATTGACCCGGATATCGGTGGTGAAACTTTCCTGTCCGTTTTCGATGATGGTGAGATTGGACCGGAACTCTTCAGGGGCACCGGTGTCATAAAACGACACCTCGAATTCATTGCAGCGGATGATGAAATCCAGATCAATGGGTTCCCTGGTTTTGCTCTCAAACACCCGGCCTGTCTGATTCCCCTCATCGATCCGGACACTGGCCTTGAACCCGAAAACCGCACCGATCAAGGCCCCGACCAGAAGGAGCAAGACACTGGCATGCACCACATACACCCCCAGACGGGTCCACCGTCCTTTTTCCGCATACAGCAACGTGGTGTCACCATCGGTTTGCCGGACCACCGTCCCGACCTGCTTTTTCAACCACCGTTCGCAGGGGTCGAGCAGATGGTTTTTCTGTCTGGTCAAATCCATGGTCTGCTTGTTTTTTGATTTCAGAAACCGGTCGGCATTGAACCGGATCTGATCGGGAAAAATGATTTTCCATTTCAAAGACAGCCGCTCCACCGAGCAGACCGTGATATTGATGCACAACAGCAGCAGCAGCAGCAGAAACCACCAGGCATGGTACATGTCATTGATATCAAACACCTGGATCAGATTGTAGATCGCCTGCCCGTAGAGATTCACATACTGCTGAGGCGTTCCGTTCTGAAGCACCACGGTGCCGATAATGGATGTCACCGCCAGCAGAACCAGCAGATACACGGTTAACTTGACAGAACAAAAAAACACCCAGATCTGACGGGAAATACCGTCTTGGTTTTTCAATTTATTCATACCTCCATGGCAATATCGGGTGGTGCAAGATCCTTTTCCAGCGCCAGCCGGTCAGATATCCGGCAGGTCTGTTCCAGGGTCTGGGACATGGCCTCCCGGATCACGGACAGGGGGCCTAAAATCACCGCTTTTTTTTTGGCCCGGGTCACTCCGGTATATAACAGCTGCCGGGTCACCACCCGGGACACTCGGTCGGGGATCAGAATCAGCACGGTGTCAAATTCCGATCCCTGGCTCTTGTGGATGGTCATCCCGAAAGCGGGGTCATAGGACGGCAGATCCATGATGCCGAATTTACGGATCACCCCGTCTTCGGCTCTGAAACCTGCCAGAACAACATCCTTGTCCTGCAGAACCACCCCGGTATCCCCGTTGAACAACCCCCGGTCATAATCGTTGGTGCGGATCATGATCATCTGTTTCACAGCCCGGTCTCTTATAACAGAATGGTCTTTGCCGCGCAAAACTTTTTCACAAACATGATTAATTTGTAATGTTCCGAATTCTCCGACATTGTGGGCACATAAAATCCTGAACCGGTCCATGATGTCCAGCGCGCCGGCCATGTCCTGCTGCCGCATCAAAGGGCCGTACCCTGAGCGGATATATCTTTGCAGCACCTGTTGATCACCTTGTCTTCGCGGCTCAAAGACCAGATCCGGCCAGTCCCCCCGGGTCAGTATCCGGGTGGTTTCCTGCACATCATTGTTCCGAATGGCAGTGGCCAGGTTTTCAATTCCGGTTTTGCCCCGGGACCTGAAGTTGTGGGTCAGGGAAACGACCAGCGGGGCCATGACATCGGCCCGGCAGATTTCACTGAAAACCGCCCCGGCCTGAACCGGAGCCAGCTGGTGGGCATCTCCCAGCAGAATCACCCGGGCGGAAAGCGGAATGGCCTCCATCAACCGGGTCATCAGTGCCAGATCGATCATGGAGGCCTCATCAACGATCACCACATCCACCGCCAAAGGATGGTTTTTTCCGTGTACAAACCCCGGGCGGTTTTGCCGGGGAATCAGCACCGAATGAATGGTGGCCCCGTCTTTGAGCCGGGAAGCGGCCCGGCCGGTGGGCGCCAGCGACAGAAACCGGGGAAGCGGCAGATGCCGGACCCGGGCGCGGGTTTCCAGAATCTGCCTGATAATCCGCGCGATGTAGGTTTTTCCCGTTCCCGGCCCGCCCGATATCACGGTAAAATTCGATTGCAGGGCCGTGGCCACTGCCTGCCTCTGGGGCCGGGTCTGTTTGAAATCCACCGGATTAAACTGCCGCTCGATCTGTGAACGGACAAACTCCGGTTCCACCGGATCCGGGCGGAACCGGATGCGTGCCGTCAGCGTCTGCACCAGGCGTTTCTGGAAATCGTAATATTTGGACAGATACAGATACCCGTCCGCATCCAGAACCAGCGGCAACCCGCAGGGATCTTCATCACCGGGTTTTCCTACCATGGGTGCGGTATTCAGGGCATTCATCCATGTCTCGAATCGAGGCAACCGGATCGGATGTCCCTCTTTTTGGGGCATAGGGATCTCCCGGCCGGACAGGGCCTTTAAATCAAGACACACCTGTCCCCGGGTGAGCGCGCCGGAAACCAGGGCGCAGGAAATTTTTACCAGAGGATCGTCATGAGAAAACACCCGGGCCATGTAATCAGCAAAATAATAATCCAGGTGCGTGATCGCTTCATGGACATGCAGCTGAGTCAGGATATCACTTTTTTCCGGATACGTCTTCAACATACTTGTGAATGCGCAGAAACGGGACATACATGGCATCGTTGGTCTGGATATGCTCGACCAGCCAGTCCCGAAGCGTCACAATGGTGTCCAGGGTCAGATTGTTGACATCTTCACTGATTTCCCGGCGCAGGCTGATGGCGCTCTTGATAAACCGCCGATGGGCTCTGGCATGAATATCCCGATCCGGATATTCCCGTTGTCTGAGAATTTTTTCCTCATCTGAAAAATATTGTTTCCCGTAATCATTGATTTCGGAAATAATATTGGTAATCTCCTTGGGTTCCGCGTTTTTCTGTTTCAAGTCGATCAGTTCATTAAAGAGGTCGAACATTTTTTTCTGGTGGGTGTCGATCTCCGCCACATCCACACTGAATCCGGCATCCCATTCAACCTTGAGATCGTTTTGGGTCATCTGTCTCTCCTTTAAAACCTTTTCATTTAATTGCGTCAAGCAAACGGTCATGAATATTGTCAAATCCGCCATTGGACATGATCAGCACCAGATCTTCGGGGATCAGCCGGGATGGCAGAAAGGACAGCAGTCGATCCACATCCGGAAAATGATGGGCCTCCACGCCGAGGCCGTTGATCTCTTCCACCAGTTTTTCCGGGGAGAACCGCTCGTTTTCAGGGATCTGTTTCTTTACGGCCGGATTGCAGATGCACACCATATCCGCTTCAGTGAATGCCGCCGGATAAGTGTCCTGGAAAAACCGGCGCATGGAGGTGTTGGTCCGCGGTTCAAACACGGCAATGACCCGTCCCGGTGCGTAAAACGGTTTGACCGCCCGGATGGTGGCTGCCACGGCAGACGGATGATGGGCAAAATCATCCATGACCGTGATGCTGTTTTTGATTCCCCGGACATCCTGACGGCGCCGGATTCCGGAAAACGAGGCCATGGCCTGTTTGACCGTATCCGAAGAGATGCCGATGGCATCTGCGGCAGCGGCACAGGCCAGAAAATTCATCAGGTTGTGATGACCGGGCAGCCGGGTTTCCATCTCATACGCCGCGTCAGGGCCCAGAATTTTCGCCCGGGTCCGCTGACCGGCCTGAACCGGATCCGTGTATGTCCAGTCGCCATCTGTCCCGTAAAGAACCGGTTTTATGCGCTGATCTGTCAGAACGTCCATCAGATGCGGGCTGTCCTTGCAGGCGATCAGAACGCTGGTGGCTGACGCTTTTGCCGCCAGGTTCGCAAAAACCGATTTCACATGGTCCAGATCCCTGAAAATATCGGCATGATCGAATTCCACGCCGGTCATGACCGTGACAAAGGGATCATAATGCATGAACTTGGGCCCTTTGTCAAAAAAGGCTGTATCGTATTCATCGCCTTCAATCACCAGGTAGTCTCCCTGCCCGATCCGGAACCCGGACTGGTAATCCTTTAAAATACCGCCGATCATGAACCCGGGATCCAGGCCCGCCACCGTGAGGATATGGGCCATGACCGCCGCAGTCGTGGTTTTGCCGTGGGTACCGGTGATCAGGATGATCTTTTTGCCGGCCGCAACAAACCGGTTCACCGCCTGGGGCATGGACAGGTAAGGAATCTGTCTGTCCAGAACAGCCGCCGCCTCCGGGTTGTCCCGGGTCACGGCATTGCCGATGATCACCAGATCCGGCGAATGATCCAGGTTGGCCGGGTCAAACCGGTCAAACAGCTGGATATCGTTTTTTGCCAGCTCATCGCTCATGGGCGGATACACCTGGTGATCCGATCCGGTCACCTCAAATCCCATCTGCTTGAGCATGCAGGCCAGGGTCCCCATGCCCGTGCCGCAGGCCGCCACCAGATGGATTTTCTGAATCCGTGCCACCAGTTAAATTTCCGCCATCACTGTTTTGGCCGCGGCAATGGTATCTTCAATGTCTTTGTCTGTATGGGCCAGAGAAACAAAACAAGCCTCGAACTGGGAAGGCGCCAGATATATGCCCTTTGCCAGCATGCCCCGGTAAAACGCGGCAAACCGGTCCAGGTCGCAGGTTTTGGCATCCTCGAAATCAGATACGTTTCGATCCGTAAAGAAAAACCCGGCCATGGATCCCACATGGCCTGCCTGAAACGGGATACCGGCCGCATCCGCAGCCGCCTGGAGTCCGGTCACTAATGCATGGGTCCGGGCGTCAAGCGTCTCATACACCCCGTCTTTCTGAAGCGCCGTCAACGTGGCGATACCGGCGGCCATGGCCAAAGGATTTCCAGACAGGGTACCGGCCTGGTACACCGGCCCGGTGGGAGCGATCTGATCCATGATCGCTTTTTTCCCGCCATAGGCACCCACGGGCAGGCCGCCTCCGATGATTTTACCGAAACAGGTCAGGTCCGGTGTGATATTGAACAGTCCCTGGGCACTGTTTTTTGCCACCCGGAACCCGGTCATGACCTCGTCAAAAATGAGCACAGCCCCGTATTTCTGCGTTTCTTGTCTCAATGTCTCAAGAAAGCCCTGTTTCGGCGGCACCATACCCATGTTGCCGGCCACCGGCTCCAGGATCACCCCGGCCACCTGGTCTCCCTGCTGCGCCATCACCTGTTTGAACCCTTCGATATCGTTGTAGGGCAGCGACAACGTGTTCTGAATCACGGATTCGGGCACGCCCGGACTGCCGGGAATATTCAGGGTGGCCACGCCGGAGCCGGCCGCCACCAGCAGGGTGTCGGCATGGCCGTGATAGCATCCGTCAAATTTGATGATGATGTTGCGTCCGGTGAAGCCTCTGGCCAGGCGGATAGCGCTCATGGTGGCTTCAGTGCCGGAATTGACCATGCGAACCATTTCCACGGAAGGAACCATCTTGATCACCTGTTCCGCCAGCTGCGTTTCAAGATGGGTGGGCGCGCCGAAACTGGTGCCGGTTTCCAGCACCTCCCTGAGTGCCTGAATCACTTCCGGAGGCCGATGCCCTAAAACCAGCGGACCCCAGGACATGACATAATCGATATAGTCATTTCCATCCACATCATACAGCCGGCTTTTATCGCCGCGTTCAATGAATACCGGTTGCCCGCCCACGGCATTGCACGCCCGGACCGGAGAGTTGACGCCGCCGGGGATCAATTGTTTTGCCCTGCTGAACAGATCAACAGATTTGCTGTGTTGCATATGATGTCTCCCAATAAGTTTAGATGGTAATATTCAAAACGGTTCGGTCTTAACCGTATAGTCTAATTTGCTGGATAAATGATAAGTATAACAGACCTTTTTTTAAAGGGTCAACCGGTTTGTTTCCATTCTCATTTTTAAAAAAACGTTGACATCCCCACCCACGGCTGATATGTATGCTGCTGTCTTTTTCCAGACGGGCCGTTAGCTCAATTGGCAGAGCAACTGACTCTTAATCAGTAGGTTCGGGGTTCGAGGCCCTGACGGCCCACCATCAATATCAAGGGGTTTCAGGTATCTCAAACACTGCCGGCTCGATCCTTGATTCCCGACATTAAGGTGCCTTTCATGCCCGTCTTTGCCCTGGTGGACTGCAACAACTTTTACGTTTCCTGCGAGCGGGTCTTCAACCCGAAGCTGGAGAACCGGCCGGTCATTGTGCTGTCCAACAACGACGGGTGTGCCGTGGCCCGGTCCAACGAGGCCAAGGCCCTGGGCATCAAGATGGGCGCCCCTTTTTTTAAAATAAAGCACATCATTGACTATCATGACGTTCAGGTCTTTTCATCCAACTACACCCTGTACGGTGACATGTCCAGCCGGGTCATGCAGACTCTTTCGGCCTTCACACCGGGCATTGAAATCTATTCCATCGATGAGGCGTTTCTGGATCTGGACCGGCTTGCCCACACCGATCTGACCGTCTATGGAAGGCAGATCCGGCACACGGTCCGGCAGCATACCGGCATCCCGGTGAGTATCGGCATGGCCACTTCCAAAACTCTGGCAAAAGTAGCAAGCCGGATCGCCAAGAAATCAACCAGAGCCAATGGCGTTCTGGATCTGACCATCGCCAGATTCCAGGATAACGCCCTGGAAATGACCCCCATCGAAGATGTCTGGGGGATCGGCAGAAGATACGCCGAATTTCTGACCATGCGGGGCATCCAAACGGCCCTGGATTTCAAACATGCCGACCCTGGGATGATCCAGAAAAAAATGGGTATCAACGGCATCCGGACTCAAAAAGAACTGTGGGGAGATGCCTGTTATTCCCTTGAAGAAAATCCGCCTTTGAAAAAATCCATCTCCGTATCCAGATCTTTCAAAAAACCGGTGAAACGCCTGGATGATTTATCCGAGGCCGTGTGTTCCTACATTTCCCGTGGGGCTGAAAAACTCCGGGCACAAGGCAGCCATGCCCAGGCCATGACAGTGTATGTGACCACCAATCGATTCAAGCCGGACTCTTTTTACTGCAATTCCACGACATGCCGTTTTCCGACGGCATTGAACAACACACCGGAATTGATCAAA
>JAABTO010000333.1 GCA_011389835.1 Desulfotignum sp.
TGTGCTCTTCCGATCTGGCACCGAAAACGTGGACCTGATCACGTTTCACGGGCCCCATTTCGGGGACCGGTACCGGATTCTGCAGACCGCCTTGAACTGTCTGGAAACCGAACACGCCCCGCTGCTGGCCGCGGCCTGTGCCGGCGCCAGCATCAGTCTTGTGTTTCCGGCCGGCGCGGGAGAAGCGGCGCAAGCCGCCCTGGCCAAAGGATTTGAAGCCCCATGACCCCTGAGAATGAGCTTTCGAACGATTTTTTCTGGCAGGCGCGTATTTTTGATGCCCTGACATATCCATCGGTGATCATCGATCTGGAAAAGCAGGTGGTGGGGGCCAACAAAAAATTTTATGAGTCCTACAAACTCACGCCCGAAGATATTCTGGGCAAAAAATGCTATCACTCGTTTTTATATAAAAACACCCCGTGCAAATCTGAAGACTGTCCCATTTCCCGGGTGATCGCCAACAAAGAAGCCCACACCTACACCCTGAAACGGCAGTACAAATGGGAAGAGCGGGTGTTTTCCCCGATTTTCGACGACCAGCAGCAGGTGGCGTATGTGCTGTCGAGTATCCGGGACATCACCCGGACCAAATCCCTTGAAAATCAGCTCATCGGTGTCAAGGAGTTCATCACCCGGGTCATTTACGCGTCTGCCAGCGCCATTGTGGCGGCAGACCGGTCCGGCCGCATTGAATTGATGAACTCCGTGGCCAGAGAACTGTTCGGGGCACAAAACGGCGGGGAAGGGACCATCACCCATACGGAACAGCTCTACCCGCCGGGCAAAGCCAAAGAGATCATGCGCATGCTCAGGGATGAAAAGATCGGGGGCAGGGGCAAACTGATCATTCCCAGGATCTCCATTCTCAATGCCAAAGGCGTAGAAGTGGAGGTGGAGATGTCGGCCGCCATCATTTATGACGAGCACGGCAATGAATCCGCCACCATGGCCATCTACAACGATCTCAAAGACAAGAGCAAGGTGGAAAAGGAACTCAAGCAGGCCCAGAAACAGCTGGCCCAGTCCGAAAAAATGGCGTCTCTGGGTCAGCTGGCCGCAGGGGTCGCCCACGAGATCAACAACCCGCTCACAGGGGTGTTGTTCTATGCCAGCCTGCTTTTGGAACGCAAAGATCTGGATGAAGATGCCAGAGAAGATCTCAACTATATCGTGGAGGATGCCAACCGGTGCAAGAATATCGTGAAAAGCCTTTTGGTCTACAGCCGGAGCACCGATTCCAACAAACGGATCGTGCATATCAACGAGATCGTGGAGCAGAGCCTCAAACTGGTGAGGGACCAGAAAAAGTTCCGCAACATCAAGATCCGGCGGCTTCTGGATGACGAGATGATGCTTGTCAACGCGGATGTCAGCAAACTCAACCAGGTGATCATCAATCTGATCATCAATGCGGCGGACGCCATGCACGGCACCGGCAGAATTTCTTTGAACACCTACCGGGACAAACCCAACAAAAAAGTGTTTTTAGAAGTCGAGGATACCGGCGAGGGCATTCCCAGGGAAAACCTGTCCAAAATCTTTGATCCGTTTTTCACCACCAAGGAGGTGGGCAAAAGCACGGGCCTGGGACTGAGTATTGTCTACGGCATTATCGAAGAACACGGGGGCCGGATTGCGGTCAAAAAAACCGGTGCCAAGGGCACCACTTTCATTCTGGAGTTTCCCATGTATGTCCCCAGTGAAGACGGCCCGCACTTTTGCGACCCTCCCCTTGGATCCGCGTGATTTTTTTTAAATGATACCATGTGACTAACAGGAACCAATAAGCAATGACAGAAACAGTTGCAAATATACCGGCGGCAGATCAACAGGTTAAAACAGATACGTTTTCATTCAAACCAAAGGTCCTGGTGGTGGATGATGAAGACCGGATTCAGAAAGTCTGCCACCGGCTTTTGACCCAGGAAGGGTGTGAAGTCGCTCTGGCGGACAACGGGATCAAGGGCCTGAAAATGATCGAAGACGCACATTTCGACATCGTGCTCCTGGACCTGATGATGCCGGGCATGTCCGGCATGGATGTGCTTACCGGAATCAAGGCCCGGCATCCGGACACGGTCATCATCGTGATCACCGGGTATGCCACGCTGGAGCATTCCATTGAAACCATGAAAAAAGGGGCGTTCGATTTTCTGTCCAAACCGTTTTCCCCCCAGGAACTGCGGATGGTGATCTCCAAGGCCATCGAGTTCATCCGCACCCTTCAGGACATTGCCAGCGAAAAAACCCGGATGCGCGTGATGGTCAACACCCTCAAGGAAGGGGTTTTGACCACGGATCACCAGAAAACCATCGTGCTGGCCAATCCCGCTTTTTTGAACATGATGGGGGTTTCCACCCGGTCCGCCGTCGGGCGGCAGGTGGCGCAGGTCGTCAAAAATCCCCGGATCCTGGAAATGATCGACCAGGCCCTGGCCCAGACATCGGGCCATTTTTCCGAACTGACCGAAGAAATGGCCCTGGTCCCGGAAGACAGCAAAGAGGAAAAAATCATCGGCATCCGCTGTTTTCCGTTCCGGGACCGGATGGACCGGAACCTGGGGGCGGTGACCGTGTTTCATGACATCACCGCAATAAAGAAAATGGATCAGCTCAAGTCCGATTTCGTGTCCATGGTGGCCCATGAGATCAAGAGCCCCCTGAACTCCATTCTTATGCAGATCAAGGTGGTCCTGGACGGCCTGGCAGGCGATCTGACCGAAAAACAGACCGAAATGCTTCAGCGCAGCGCCGACAAGGTCACGTCTCTGGCCCAGCTGGCATCCGAACTGCTGGACCTGTCCAAGATCGAATCCGGGCTCATCAACCAGGACAGGGAAACCCTGGATCTGGAACAGCTGATCAAAGAACAGGTGCGGTTCTTCCGGGAAAAGGCCGATGCCCGATCCCTGAACCTGATACAAAAACCGGTTCCCAAAGGGCTCACGGTCATTGCCAACCGCACCAATATCGAAGAGGTGATG
>JAABTO010000334.1 GCA_011389835.1 Desulfotignum sp.
ATGCGGGCTGCGGCCAGAGCCGCCTCACATCCGGCATGACCAGCGCCGACCACCACCACATCATAATGAGTGTTCATAGAAAAGGTCATAACTGTTTATGATATGATTTGTATGACATAAAATCAATTGGAATTTCATTTTATGTCAGCTTGACAGACCACGCGTGCTATCATATCTTAGAGTCTTATTTTTACAGGACATTAAGAACAATGATAAATACCCACGAACAGGAAAAAAAACAGTTCATCCGGCTGTTCCAGGAACAGGGCCTGGATCGTTTCGATGAACGGTTTCAGGTGCTTGAGGCGTTTTTACAACTGGACCACCATGTGAGCCAGGAAGATATCGTCCAACAATTGAAAAAAAACGGTTACCAGTTCAGTGATGCGTTCGTGGTGTCGTCCATGGAACATCTGTGCCGGTTCGGGTTTGCTTCCAAGGTCTCATTCGACGGGGGGGAACCGCTTTACGAGCACCGTCACCTGGGCATCCACCACGATCATATGATCTGTACCAAATGCGGCAACATTCTGGAGTTCAAGGATGAAGCCCTGGAAAAGCAGCAGCAGAAAGTCGCCAAAGAGTATGGATTTCATATGCTTCAGCACCGGATGGAAATCTATGGCCTGTGCAGTACCTGCATGGCCAGGCGACAGAAACTGGTTCTGCTGCACAAAGCAAAACAGGGAGAACGGCTGAAGGTGAGGCAGCTGGAGGCCGGCCGGCAGATGCAGCTTCGGATCTCTTCCATGGGATTGAAAATCGGCGATGAGATTGAGGTCCTGTCCAATGGGTTCGGCGGTCAGGTGGTGATTGGCTCCGGTGACACCCGCCTGGTCATCGGGAGCGGGATGGCCCAGAAAATCTGGGTTGAATCCATGGATACCCCGCTGGATGCATCAAAGGACGGCCAGACAGTCAATTCGTCAGATCGGGAATCCGTCAGGGTGCTGCTGTGTGACATGAAAGCGGGGCAGGAAGGAACCATTGTCCGTATATCCGGAGAAAGCACCCTTCGTCGTCGTCTCCTGGAAATGGGGATCAACCGGGGGACTCATGTATACGTGGAAAAGTATGCCCCGTTGAAAGACCCCATCGAACTGGTGGTCAAGGGATATCATGTTTCACTGCGGGTGGAGGAAGCCGCCAATATCCTGATTGAAAAGGCAACAACCCGGAAACACGACACATGAAAAAAGATTTGACGTTTGCCCTGGCGGGAAACCCCAATTGCGGCAAAACAACGATTTTCAACAACCTGACCGGCGCCAGACAGAAAGTGGGCAACTGGCCGGGGGTCACCATAGAGAAAAAAGAAGGCCTGCTCAGGTACGGGCAATACACCCTTCGGGTGGTGGACCTGCCCGGGACCTACAGCCTGACCCCGTTTTCCCTGGAAGAGATCACGACACGGGATTTTATCATCAGGGAAGATCCGGATATCGTGATCAATATCATCGATGCATCCAATCTGGAGCGCAGCCTGTTTCTGGCCCTTCAGGTCATGGAGCTGGGAAGGCCGGTTTTGTTTGTCCTGAACATGGCCGATATGGCCGAGGCCCGGGGGATGCGCATCAACGAGAAAAAACTGGCAGCCCTGCTGGATGTACCGGTGGTGTTCACTGTGGGCAATAAAAACAGGGGTATGGACCGGCTCATCGACGCGGCTATTCAGGAATGCCTGGCGTTTGAAGACGGCAAGGAACCCCGGGTGATCCGGTACGGCAATGAAACTGAATCCTGTATCACTCAGCTGGAAGACCTGATTCGCGAGACTGAAGCCGTGACACGAAATTCACTGGTTCGCTGGCATGCTGTCAAGCTCCTGGAAGGGGATGCCATAGAAAAACAGCGGATCATGGATCGGTTTCCCGAAAAAGGGCCGCATCTGGTCGAGACGGCGGAAGAATGCCGGAAACGGATTTTTGACCTTTTTCAGGATGATTTTGAAATCGTGCTCACCGAAGACCGGTACGGGGTGATTGCCGGCATCCTCAGGGAGACCGTGACCAATACCGCCAAAAAGCGGATTGACATGTCCCGGAACATCGATCTGGTTTTGACGGACCGGTTTCTGGGAATTCCCGTGTTTATTTTTTTCATCTGGCTCATGTTTCAGACCACGTTCACTTTAGGGGCATATCCCATGGCCTGGATCGAATCCGGGGTGACAGGTCTGACAGTCTGGCTGGATCATCTTTTGCCGGCATCCCTGTTCAAATCCATGCTCATAGATGGTGTGGTTGCCGGTATCGGTGCGGTGATCGTGTTTCTTCCCAATATTCTGATTCTGTTTTTTTTCATCGCCCTGTTCGAGGACACCGGGTACATGGCCAGGGCCGCGTTTCTCATGGACCGGGTCATGCACACAGCCGGGCTTCATGGGAAATCATTTATTCCCATGCTCATGGGATTCGGCTGCAGCGTACCGGCCATCATGGCGGCCCGGACCCTGGAACACCAGAAGGACCGGATTCTCACCATTCTGATGACCCCGTTCATGTCCTGTTCCGCCCGGCTGCCGGTTTATATTGTCCTGGCGGGCAGTTTTTTCGCCCAGCAGGCCGGAACCGTGATTTTTGCGCTGTATGCGGCGGGTATCATCATTGCCATTGTGTCCGGAAGGATTTTGCGGGCCCTGTTTTTCAAGGGAGCGGATGCGCCCTTTGTCATGGAGCTGCCTCCCTACCGGATGCCCATGCTCAAAAGTCTGCTGATCCATATGTGGGACAGAAGCAAAATGTTTCTGCGTAAAATGGGCGGCGTGATTCTGGTGGGTTCCATTATAATCTGGGTGTTGTCCAGTTTTCCCAGAAACATTGATTATTCGCAGGAATACACTGCGTTGCAGGCGGGTGTTCAGGCCCGGTTCTCTCAACACATGACAGCTGCGGGACCGGATGAAAAATTGATTCTGCAGCAGGAACTTGCGGCACAACTCAAAAAAATTCAAACAGAGAAAGAACAGGAACGGG
>JAABTO010000335.1 GCA_011389835.1 Desulfotignum sp.
GGTTCCAGAACCGCCAGCCCCATATGGCTGGATTTTATGCAGCAGGCCCTGGAAGGAAAGCCCGTCAGAACATTTACTGTGCCGGACGGCGTGGTATTTGCCAAAATCGATGCCAAAACCGGATTGCTGCCCATCAATGAATCCCAGGAAACCATCTTCGAATGCTTCAAGGAGGGGACGGTGCCCACGGAACATACGCCGAAACCCGACACCATCAAGAATACGGACGATCTGTTCAAACAGGGAATTTAACGATGTCGATCTGACCCGGCCCTACCGCGGGATCACCCTGCACGCAAAAATCGATTTTTGGAAATCTGTTTTTCAACCGCAGCAGGTTGCCGTTCCGGTGTCCCCGCAACCGCGATTCCCCGGAAGGATGAACCCGCAGCCGGATCATTTCCGAACCCTGAGCCGACCCGAGCGCCTGGATTTTCTGTACCATTGTCTGGTACATCATCCTTGCATGAACCAGATGACCGAAAGCCGGATGACAGGGTCCGGCCAGAACCGACGCCATCTCTGAACCAGATACCTGAACCCCCATGCGGATCACGGTCACACCGGCCTGAGTGAATATCCGGTACGCACGGCTGGTCACCGCAACGGCCTGATCCAGGGTCAGGGGCTGGTAGGTCCCGTTGTGATACCATCGGGCCATCAGGGTGTTTTTCAAAACCAGGGCCGGGTAAATCCGGGCGGTCAACGGATGCATTTTTGCCAGTATCTGTGACGTCTGGATCACCCCGTCCAGAGTGTCTCCGGGAAGCCCTGCCATGATCTGGACTCCGGCCTTGATTTTAAACGCCCTCAGCAGGTCCATGGCCCGGCAGGTATCCTCCCGGGTATGTCCCCGTTTCACCCGAGCCAAAACCCGGTCATCCATGGATTGCACACCCAGCTCCACCAGGCGGATCGGGTAATGCGCGATCTGTTCCACCCGGGTTTTGGTCACGGTATCGGGCCGTGTGGAAAACCGGATACCGTGAACAGCCCCGCTGTCGAGGAACGGCTGGACACTTTTGATCAGATCTGTGATCCGCCCGGGGGCCAGGCCCAGAAAATTGCCCCCGAAAAACGCCACTTCCACCCGGGACCGGGGCATGGAACAGGCCAGATATGTCTGAATGATCTCAGCCACACGACCGGCATCCGGGATCCGTGATGGTTCACCAGTCAAGACGGTCTGGTTGCAGAACGCACATTGATGAGGGCATCCTGAATGGGGGATGAACACCGGAATGATCAGTGGAGAACCTGTCATGAGGTCAACAGATTTTGAGCAGCTTCAAGGCTTTCCCGGCGGCATCCTGTTCAGCTGCTTTTTTGGATTTACCCAATCCCCGGGTCTGGACATGGGCCAGTTCCAGGAGAACTTCAAAGGTTTTGTCATGGTCCGGACCGAATTCCCCGGTCACCGCATAGACCGGGGCCTGGGAAAACACTTCCTGGGCATATTCCTGAATACTGCTTTTGTAATCCACCGTATGGTCGCTTGCCAGAACCTGATCCACGGCCTGTTCAAACAGGTGCTGAACCAGGTCGCATGCGACATCGAATCCGGCATCCAGAAACACGGCCGCCACCACCGCTTCAAAGGTATCGGAAAGAATGGAGCTCTTATCCGCCCCCCCTGAACCGGCTTCGCCCTTTCCCAGCCGGACGAAACGGCCCAGATCGATGGACCGGGCCATGTCCGCCAGAGATGGTTCGCTCACCAGGGTCGACCGGAGCCGGGACAGGTCCCCTTCCTTTTTGGCCGGGCTTCGCTGCATGAGAATATGTCCCACGCACAGGCCGAGCACCGCATCTCCCAGAAATTCCAGCCGTTCGTTGTCTGAATCGCACACCAACTGATTTTCGTTCAGAAAAGACCGATGACAAAGGGCTGTCTGAAGCAGGGACCGGTCAACGAACCGATGGTCCAGATTGGACTCCAGAATGTCCAGCCGGTCGTGAAGATTGCGCATGGCAGTCACCCGGTCGGTCAATGCCTTGAAACAGGTATAGGGCACCCGGATATTGTTCTTTCCCCGGCCCAGGCATACCCCTTTGTTAAAACTGCCGTGAAAATCCGATCCGCCGGTGATCAGCATTTTCTTTTTTTTGGCCAGGGTTTTGAAAAAAGCGGTCTTCCGGGCGTCATGATCGGCATAAAACACTTCGATTCCCTGGAGCCCATACCCCACCAGGGTGTCCACGAACCGTTCCAGGTCCTCGGTCGTGTTGAATGACAACAGGCCGGGATGGGCCAGAACCGGAACGCCTCCGGCATCCAGCAGGGTCTGAATGGCCCGGTCACAGGGCATTTTGTACTTTTCCACATATGCGGGACACCCGTTTCCCAGAAACGTGTCAAACGCTTCATCAAACGAGGGCACAAACCCTTTGTTCACCATCATCTCAGCAATATGGGGCCGCCCTATCTGGCGGGTCTTGAAATGTCGTGTCAATTCGTCCATGGTGATATCCAGCCCCAGGTGCTGCAGCTGTCGGATAATTTTCGGATTTCGTTGTTTCCGGGCGGTTTTCGCCTCTGCCAGTGCCCGGTTCAACTGCCGGTCATACAGGGAAAAACCATATCCCAGCAGATGGACGCTTCCGATCATGTCAAACCCTTTGGGCGGTGCACAGGAGATCTCCACCCCGGAGATGAAATCCACCGGAAAGGCGGGCAGGTGGTCCAGGATGTCGTGAATTCCGTCGATGGTATCATGATCGGTCAGAGAAATCGCCCGCACCCCCGTATCCCGGGCAAGACCCAGAATCTCATACGGAGACAAAGATCCATCCGAAGCCGTGGAATGTATGTGAAGGTCTATCAACAGAATTACCGGTCAAAGCCCCAGGGCATTTTCCATGTCCTCTTCCCGGGTCTTGCACTCAATGCACTGGGTGGTCACCGGCCGGGCTTTCAACCGCTCGATGGAGATCTCTTCCTCACAGGTTTCACACTGGC